>SKIH01000032.1 GCA_007116525.1 Bacilli bacterium | reverse complement strand
TGTCCAAATAGGTATGAGTGTTTTTCTAAAAATACTGCAACCTTTTTAGTTTTGGGGAAAACTTGTACTAGAAATTGTAAATATTGTAATGTTTCAAAAGCTTCAGTTGGCGATTCTTATGAATCTGAAAAGGAAACTATATTAAAAGCAATTAAAGAGATGGACTTAGATTATGTTGTAATAACTCAAGTTACTAGAGATGACTTAAAAGATTCTGGTGCATCATACATTGCAGACTTGATTAGATCGATTAAAGATGAAAACCAAAATATTTTTGTTGAGGTTTTAATATCAGATTTAAAAGGAAATATTGATGATTTAAAAACGATATTAGATTCAAAACCTGATGTTTTAAACCACAATATAGAAGTTGTAGAAAGACTTTTTGACACACTTAGAAATAAAGGTAGTTATAAGTGGTCGCTAGATGTACTTAGAAATGCTAAGATGATAGACTCTAGAATAAAAGTTAAATCTGGAATGATGGTTGGTCTTTCTGAGAGTTTTGATGAGATTAACAAAACGATGATTGATTTAAATGATTGTGGTGTTGATATAATAACAATCGGTCAGTATTTAAGGCCTAATAAAGATTGTGAAAAAGTGTTTAAAATGTATAGTGACGAAGACTTTTCAAATATAGAAAAAATGGGATATGAGGTAGGTTTTTCGAAAGTAATATCTGGTAAGTATGTTAGAAGTTCGTATAAAGCAAAGGAGAGTTTTGATGAAAATTAGATTTTTAAAATACCATCCAAATGATGCTTATATGCAAATGGCTATTGATGAGGCAATACAAATAGCGGTATCTGAAGGTAAGGCGTCAAACACTTTGAGGTTTTATAAGTTTGATCCTATAGCAATCACTTATGGCTTCTCACAGTCTACAAATAACTTTGATGAATTAAAATTAAAAAAAGATAATGTGGATATAGTTAAAAGACTGTCTGGAGGGACTTCTGTTTTGCATAAAAATGATTTTACTTATTCGTTAATATTAAAAGAAGAAGAATTACCTAAGTTGGTAATAGATGCTTATAAGTATTTAAGTTTAGGACTTATTAATGGCTTGAGTAAACTAGGTGTTGATGCTTCTTTTAGAGAAGCAGGTTCTAATAATAGAAAAGGTGTTTGCTATATTAATGATAATCCTTATGATATTGTTGTTGGTGATAAGAAAATAAGTGGCAATGCCCAATTTAGGAAAAATGGAGTTGCACTTCAACACGGTACAATCATATTGGATAATAACACACAAGAGTTATGCAATTACCTTAAGCTGACCGATATCGAAAAAGAAGAAAGCATCAAAGCTATTAAAAATAAAGTCACTTCTGTAAAAGAGGTTTTAGGGAATGTTCCGGATGAAGAAGTTATTATTGAAAGTATGAAGTGTGGTTTTGAAAAACTTTTTTTAGAAAAAGGTTTTGAAATTGTTGTAGGAGAACTTTCAATTTATGAAAAAGATTTGGCTAAAAAACTTTATTTAGAAAAATATAAAACAAATGAATGGAACAATTAAAATTGTTCTTTTTTTATGTTATAATTTTAATTAAGTGTAAGGAGGATATATGTTAAGAAGAGCTGGGAAATTTTTATTAACTTTAAGAAACTTAGAACACATCAAAAGGTATCAAACGAGAAGAATGTTATTTCCAAGGAGTGTTGCTGAGCATACGACCGGAGTATTTTATGCTGGATATGTTTTGGCACAATGGGAAGAGAGAAAGTTTGGCAATAAAATAAACTGGGAAGTTCTATCGACTAAATTAATGTTTCATGATGTACCTGAGGCAATAACTGGGGATATTTTGTCTCCAATGAAAAATTATACAGAAGAGATGAAAAGTGCTGTTGCCGGTGCTGAAAAATTAATTTTCGAAGAGCAGTTTATTCCTATCATTCCAAAATCTTGGAGAAATGACCTGAAAAAGCATATGCTTGATGGTAAAGATGACACGGTTGAAGGTGAAATCCTTAGGGCTGCTGATTTGATAGATGGCATTTTTGAAATAAGAAATGAATTAATGTATACAAATGAAAAAAACAATAAAGACTTAATAGAAATAATGCATTATTTTTTAAACAAATTAGAAAAGAGTAAGCTTGATAGTGTTAAATATTTTTTGAAATATCCACTAGAAGATTTAGAAATACATGATTATTACCCAAAAGGGTTTAAAGATAAGATAGATTCTTATTATTTTGATAAAAAACATTTTGAGAATACAAATAGTGTAAAGTGATTCACTTTTATTGAAAAAAAGGTCTAATTTTGTTATTATTAGATTAGAATAAGGAGGGTTTATGGTTTTTAATGACAAAGTTGTTATTATAACAGGAGCTACAGGCGGAATTGGTGCTGAATCTGCAAAACATTTTGCAAGATTAGGCGCTAATATGTGTTTAGTAGATCTTGATATGAGCAAACTAGAAGAATTGAAAAAAGAAATTAATATTGGTGAGGAAAGGCTAATATTAAAAGAGTGTGATGTTAGGCATGAAAATTTAGTAAAAGAATATGTTGACGCCACGGTTGAAAAATTTGGTAAGATTGATATTTTCGTTAACAATGCAGGTGTTGAAGGTGAAGTTGCACCTATATCTATGACTGAATCTGAAAATTTAGATTTCGTTTTAGATGTTAATGTTAAAGGGGCTTATTTCGGTCTCAAGCATGTTTTGCCTGTAATGTATGAAAATAAGTTTGGAAGCGTTATAAATGTTGCTTCAGTTGCTGGGTTCATTGGGAGTCCGGGGTTAGCACCATATATTGCATCAAAGCATGCATTAATTGGAATTAACAAAACTGCGGCTTTAGAATCAGCGGCATATAATGTGCGTGTTAACGCTGTTTGTCCTGGTCCTGTTGATAATAACATGATGAGAAACATTGAGAAAAAAGCATCACCTGATGCACCAGAAGCGGTTAAAGAAGGTTTTATTGCTACGCTACCTATGGGAAGATATGCAAGTAATGAAGATGTGGTAAATACTATTTTATTTTTAGCATCGGACTTATCTGAGTATTTAACTGGAACTGCACATCGTGTAGATGGTGGAATGGGAGCTAAGTAAAAGAGTTGTATAACTCTTTTTTTGTTGCTTTAGTTTGAAGTAGTGTAGTATACTTTTTATAGGAGGGATAATATGTATTATTGGTTATTACTTATAATTATTTTAGCAATTATAGAAATTTCAACTACTAATATGGTTACTATATGGTATATGGCAAGTGCTTTTGTTGCTCTTATACTATCGTTTTTTATAGATAATCAGTTTGTTTTATTTTCTGTTTTTGTGGTTTTGGGAACAATTCTTTTAATAACGACAAAACCAATTTTGGAAAAAAAATTGGTTATTAAAAAAGAAAAAACAAATTTGGATAGAGTCGTTGGAATGAGCGGGAAAGTAACGGAAAGAATAACAGAAGGAAAAAATGGAGAAGTTTTAGTTGATAACAAAAGATGGACAGCTTATTCAAGTGAGACTTTAGAATTAGACGATTCTGTGGTCGTTGTTAAAATCAACGGTGTTAAATTAGAAGTTAGAAAGGAGGAGAAGTAATATGGATTTTTTAATTATTTTAATTATTTTAGTATTCGTAATTATTATACCTAATGTTAAAATTGTACCTCAGTCTAAAGCTTATGTGTTAGAGAGGCTTGGTTCATATCATTTGACTTGGGAAAACGGATTACACGTGAAAGTTCCGTTTATAGATAGAATATCTTCGGTAGTTAATTTAAAGGAAAAGGTAAAGGATTTCGCGCCTCAACCTGTTATTACTAGTGATAATGTTACTATGCAAATAGATACTGTTGTTTATTATCAAATAACTGATCCTAAATTATATACTTATGGTGTTGAGAACCCTATTAGTGCGATTGAAAACTTAACAGCAACGACGCTTAGAAATATAATTGGTGAGTTAGAGTTGGATCAAACGTTAACTTCAAGGGATATAATAAACTCTAAAATGCGTGCGATATTAGATGAAGCAACAGATGCATGGGGCATCAAAGTAAATAGAGTTGAAGTTAAAAACATTTTACCGCCAAGAGATATACAAGAGGCAATGGAAAAGCAAATGAGAGCAGAGCGTGAAAGAAGAGAAGCAATTTTAAGAGCAGAAGGGGATAAAAACTCTGCGATATTACGTGCTGAGGGAGAAAAACAAAGTGTTATTTTAAGGGCAGAAGGACAAAAAGAGTCTCAAATTAGAATAGCAGAAGGTGAAGCTAAGGCTTTACTTAAAATAAAAGAAGCAGAAGCGACAGGAATTAAGTTTTTGAAAGATGCTAAAGCAGATGAAGCAGTTTTAAAGCTTAAAAGTTATGAGGCATTAGTTAGAGTAGCGGATGGACAAGCAACGAAAATTATTGTCCCATCTTCAATTCAAGATATAACTTCAGTTGCAGCAGTTGCAAAAGATGTTTTAAAGTAAAAAAAATAGGCTATTTAAGCCTATTTTTTATTGGGAATTTTTTAAGTTTTGGAAACGCTTCTAAAAGTCTAAGTTGAAGCGCTGATTTTTTTCTGATTGTTTCCCAAACTTTTTTGTCTATCATCTCAGTATAATCTTTTGTTGCATTATCTATGTTTATTTTTAAATTAGAAATAATATTGAAAGATGCGACTGCATCAAAAATTATCATTATCGCTGCTAATATTGAAAAAATTGTAAAAAAGGTTTGTCTAACGTCTATAGCATCCGATATGAAAGGGTGTACAAAATATATTAAAGCAAGACCTAATATTCCAAAAAGTATCGAGTTATCAAGGGAAACGCGGCCGTTAATGTGAAAACTTTTATGTGAGTAATCCCACCATCTAACTTTAAATTCGATTTCCATTATATAACTTGTTATGTACTCTATTGTAGTTGCAATAAAAGAAGACATTACAAATATTGTGACAGGTTCCGTTTGATCTTTTAAAAATAAGAGCATCACTAATGCCGATGTTCCGTATATTGGAATGTATGGGCCTATTAAAAAACCTCTCATAACTAGTTTTCTTTGCTTGATACTACAATTTAGTATTTCAATTATCCATCCTATAAATGAGTAGATGAAAAAAAGTAAAAACCAATATAAAACGTTGCTCATGTTATCACCAATTTGATTATAGCATAAGTAATTACTTTTAAAAAGAAAGTTTAGGTGCTATAATTAATTTGGTGATAGAAAAATGAAAACAGCATTAGTTTTGTCTGGTGGTGGAGCTAGAGGAGCTTACCAAATGGGCGTATATAAAGCTTTGAAAAAACAAAAAATTGATATAAGCATAATTACTGGAACATCTATTGGAGCTTTAAATGGTTGTATGTTTGTTCAAGGTGATTATAAAAAAGCGTTAAAGATGTGGAATAATCTTAGTTTTTCTAGTGTTATGGAAGATGCTTCTGGTGTTGATCTTAGAACTTTAAAAGGAAAGACTGAATTATTTTCAAAGTACATCAAAGCTTTAATTAATGAAGGCGGATTTGAAATAGATAAAATAGAAGCAACCGTTAAAAATGCTTT
>SKIH01000037.1 GCA_007116525.1 Bacilli bacterium | reverse complement strand
TGTCCAAAGTGAACACCCGCTTCTAATAAATAGCTCATTGACACTACTGCCATAATACATTCCTCCTTTTGTTTTTTCCCTCCAATGCATCTACTTTAAGCACCACCTATAGGCACTAGGCACTCAAATCCGCATTGTGTGTATTTTTGAAAAAGCCATTAATAATATACCACAAATATACCTTTTTTACAACTTTTTTTATCGTCAAAACAACTATTATATTCATATAGAACTATCTATTTGGTACAATGTATATGAGGTGGTGATCAAATGTATAGTATAGACCGAAAATATATTAATGAATCTATAGTTAAAAAATCAAAATTTATATCAATAATAATGCCATATAATAACAACATAAATAAAATATTAGAACATATAAAAAAAGAATACAAAGGAGCAACTCACTACACTTATGCGTACAAAACTAGAAACAGCAAAAAATATAGTGACGACGGTGAACCTTCGATGACTGCGGGATTCCCTATTTTAGAAGCTTTAGAGGAAAAAGAGTTAACTGATGTGGTTTGTGTGGTAATTAGGTTTTACGGTGGTATAAAGCTAGGTACTGGCGGTCTCAGAAGAGCATACAAGACTAGTGCTCTTGAAGTGATAAATAAATGTGATATAAAAAAATCACAAGAAAAAAGATTACTAAAAATAACATTTGATTATAACAACACAAATGAAGTTATGAATATACTGAAAAATTATATAACCAAAGAAGAAATTTTCAAAGATGATGTCACTTTAAAGGTGTATGTCGATATCGACTTTGATATTGAAAAAATAATTCCTCATTGTAAAAGTGTTGAAGAAATAAAAAAAGCATTTATTTTAATATAAATGCTTTTATAATTGACTTAATTTTTCTTTAACAACTTTAGATACTAGACCCATATCTGCTTTCCCTTTAACCTTAGGAGTAACATATCCCATTACTCTACCCATATCTTTCATAGTAGGATTAAGCTCTTTAATTGCACCTTCTACAATATTAGATATTTCCTCTTCACTCATAAGTTCAGGCATATATTCATTTAAAATATTTATTTCGCTTTGTGTTTTTAAAATAAGATCATCTCTATTCCCTTTTTTAAACTCAGAAATAGATTCATTTCTGCTTTTTATTTCTTTTGAAATAATAGCAGTAACTTCAGAATCATCTAACTCTTTTTTTAAGTCTAATTCTTTCATTTGAATAGCACCCTTAACACCACGTAAGACTGCTAGTTTCTCTTTATCTTTGTTTCTCATCGCTACTTTAATATCTTCAGTTATTTTATTTTTCATAAATTCACTTCCTTACAAAAGAAAAGCCAATATTTGGCTTTATCTATCTCTTTTTTGCTTTTTCTTACTATTTTTAATAGCTTCTTTCTTAGCATTTCTTTTTTTAATACCTGGTTTCTCATAATGAGATTTTTCTTTTACCGCTTTTTGGAGGCCGTTTTTCGCATTTTTTTGCTTAAGCATTTTAAGAGCATTGTCAACATTACCGTTTCTAACAACTACCTTTGTCATATAAATACACCTCCCTCTTTCAAAAAACATTATATCACTTTAATCCTTGGGGTGCAACAAAAAGAATAAAAAAAGAAAGATATAAATCTTTCAAATTAAAATATTTATAATATAAGATATTATAATTAGTATTAAAATAACTAAATAATATTTGTTTAATATATACTTTATTTTATTAACAGTATTATCTTCATCTTTAATAATATCTTTGACTAAAAATACAATTACTAAAATAGTTAAAATGAAAATAGGTATTAAAAGAATATTACTTTTAAAAGATTCTATAATATCAAAAGACATTAAACTATCATACGCCCTTCTCATACCACATGCTGGACACGGGAAATTAAATAAAGACTGAAATAAACACTCATTTGATGATGTGCTTTTGAAAAATATAAATGATGAGAAGATTAAAAAAATAAACCCAAAGTTTTTTAATCTTTTAATAAAACACCATTAGCATCTCTGTCGATAGAACCCGTTAAAATTAAAACACCTTCAATTAAACCCCAAATACCTGTTATAGGTGATAAGAATCCACAGCTTAATACAGTAAGTAAAAGTTGTGCTACTCCTTTTTCGTTATAACCTAAGTAAAAGTTATGAATACCAAAATAACCAACAAAAATACCTAGCAATCCTGCCACTATTTTTGATTTAGCATTAGCATCACTAATATTAACTTTCTCTTTATTTTTAACTTTACCACAACTTAAACATACATCTTGATGGTCCTCTAGTTTATTTCCACAGTTTGAACAATACATTTGATGCACCTCCTATAAAATATCATATCATAAATAAGAAAAAAAGTAGATAATTTATATCTACTTTTATATGCATCTTGCGAAAGATCCTAAAATTCTACCTAAATTTAATAACACTTGTAATAAAACAAATATTATCGGCAATGACAAAATAAGTACTGCTTCTTTGTAATATTTTTTTATTAAAAGTCGCATAAATTCCCAGTATAAATTCTTCTAATAGAAGAGCCTAAACTTCTACCAGCATCTAAAACTGTTGAAATGCCTCTTACAATTGAAGTTAACATTGAACCAGATAAACTAAACCCGCCTTCAATCATAATTAAATTTTGTTCATTTAATCTTCTCATTAGTTACACCTAAGCGGTCTTACAAAACCATCTATAACACCTATTACAAATGTTACCGCCCCTATTATTCCAAGAACTTTCGCTGCGCTGAAAAATCCACCGGATATTTCCATTAATTCTTTCTCTTTTAAAACTCTCATTTATACCTCCTATAAAATAAATAATAGTCCTAACAATGTTTTTAACATAACAAAAAACATAATTACCTCCTACAAAATATAATTTAATATAATATTTTTGTACACGATAATAAAAACCACAGTTATAATAATTAAAACTATTGTTAATAAGCATATTTTTTTTATCATAGTTCTATCACCTTATCAAACAAATCGGTATTACTCATTCTATGAGTTACAAGTATTATTATCTTATTTTTGTAAGCATTAATAATATTAGTTAAAATAATTCTCTCTTTTTCAATATCGATGTTACTAAAACCTTCATCTATAACAATTATATCCTTAGTATCAATCAATGCTCTAGCTAATACTATTCTAGCTGCTTCGCCTGAAGAAATGTTAAACCCGCCTTCTTCAATTAAGTAGTTATAACCTAAGTTACTCTTACTTACAATCTCATCAACCAGACACATACTTGATACTCTTTTTACATCTTTGGGTCCATATGATCTAGAGCAAATAACATTATTATAAATAGTGTCTGAGAACAATTTTTCATCCTGTGATATATATGTTATTTTTTCCTTGATTGATTTACTCAAATAATCATTAATACATCTGTCATTTATTAAAATTTGATTGTTAGTAGACTTAATGTTTTTAAACAAACAATTTAAAAAAGTAGACTTGCCTGTTCCGGATTTACCATTGATAATTACCTTTTCCTTTTCATTAATATTAAAATTTAGTGTTGCTAAATTATCAGTTTTATATTTGTATGAAAAATCGACAACACTAATACTATTAATTTTCTCTAAACAAAGCCCGTTTTCTTTTTCCAGATGATAATTAAAAGCACTTATCTTACGGTATGAACTCGCTGCTTCTTTGTAACCAAAATCTAAATCAAACAAGCTCTTTAATGGTACTTGAAAATAATAAAACATACTACTAAATACTAATATATCTAGCATCTCGATTTTGTTTACTCTAAGAAGCATAATTGCTACTACCATTAACATTAAAAACCCGTAATCATCTATTAAACCTCTAATTAAGTTTTGCAAACTATAACTTTTCTCAAGATGAAATACTCCATCCAAATATTTGTCATATTCTTCTTTGAAGTTATTTTTAATGTTTTTTTCAATTTTTAAACTTCTAATAGTTTCAAAGTTATTGATATATTCAATCATTTTAGAATTTATTAACGCTTTTTTTATCCTAACATTTTCTATGTGATTTAAAAAAGTTTTTTTAAACATCATAAGTGATATCGAATAAAACGTAAACACTAACATTATAAGCAAACTTAAAGTTTTATTAATACTAAACAATAATACAAAACTAATAAAAAGTAATAACAAATCAACAAATAAACTCATAAACAATTTACTAATAAAGTTCTTAATATTTTCTATATCGTTAACTTTAGAGTTTATTTCTCCACTAGTGTGGTTTTTATAATACAAATAAGGAAGATCGATAATATTTGAAAAAGATGTAATAGTTATTTCAGAGTCAATAATTTTTTTGAAATATATTAAAACCCTAACTCTAAATAAATCTAATATAGCCTTCATAAAAAAGATAAGAGCAAAAAACATAACAATATTATTATAATTATTACCTGTATAATTATCCAAAAGACTTCTTATAATGAATACTGAAAAAAGTCCATATATTGTAACTAACAAAGATATGATAAATATATTAATCGCTAGTAACTTATTTGATTTAAAAGTCTTTAAAATATAGTTAATAAAACTAGCGTTTTTTTGTTTTTCAATTTTTCTCAAGGGATGGGTGAAAATTAAATTGCCAGTCCATATTTTTACAAACTCATTAAATGATATCTTTTTAATTTTGTCTGCAGGATCAGCAATTACAAGACTTTTATTTTTATAATCTATTTTATATATCACAATATAATGCATATATGATTTATTTAGTATTACATGCGCTATACAAGGGAGTTTTATATCTTTGTTATCAATGTCTTTGTTTTCTATATAAACACCTTCTGAACTAAAACCTAGTTCTTTTAAAGCATTAACTATATTAAGTGCATTTGTTCCTTCTCTATTAGTCTTCGTTAAATAAAATAATCTATACAAGTTTATATAACCATCGTAATATTTAACTATCATTGAAATAGAGCAAGCACCACAATCTTTTATTCCTTCTTGTTTAGTGAAAGGATAAATATTATCTCACCTCCTTATCTAAACATACAACCAAACAAATTATAATCCTTCAAATAAAAAAAGAAGCCCTCACTTCTTTTTTAGTACATTTACTTTAATATTTCCATATTTTTTCTCTTTTAATAAATCATATTTACTATTGTTAAACTTTTCATTATCAAATTCGCAAACTACAATAGCACCATCATTTAATAAATTTAATTCATCAAACTTAACTAAACAATCACTAATATAATTTTTATCATATGGCGGATCTAAAAATACAATATCAAATTTAATATTATTATTAGAAAAATAATTAAGAGCCTTTCCATAAGTATCGTTGATAATCTCATGATTTGATTCATCATTAATTTGTGCTATGTTTTCTTGTAATATCTTTTTCATAGAAATACTTTTCTCAACAAAATAACAATAACTAGCATAATTAGAAAGTGCTTCTATCCCAAGTGAACCAGTACCTGCAAATAGATCAAGACAAACAGACTCATTTAAGTAAGGCCTTATCATTGAGAAAACCGCCTCTTTCACTTTATCAGTAGTTGGCCTAGTAGTTTTCTCATTATAACCTTTTAATAATCTACCTTTATATTTACCACTAACAACTCTCATATTATACCTCGTCTAAAAAGTCATCAATTGTCATTATTTGCTCATCAATCTCACCAAGATCAAATGTTTCAACTTCTTCTTTAACTACAGTCTTTTCATCTGTTTTTTCAACGATTTCTTCTTCTGCATCTTCTATTTTGTTTTCGTTTGTAGAAGCAAAGTCATCATTAGTAAATAATTTATATACACC
>SKIH01000016.1 GCA_007116525.1 Bacilli bacterium | reverse complement strand
GTAGATGAAGAAGACGAAGTAGATGAAGAAGATGCTAGTGATGATAGACCATCTCAACCGACAGCACCAAGAGAAGAAGATGAATCTGATGAGGTGTCTTATAACTATTTATATGAATATAGATATGTTGAAGAAGGAACTTGGTCTGATTGGGGTAACTGGTCAAATTGGACTACTAAAAGGTTAACTGTAACTCCATCGAGAAGAAGAGAAGTTAAAGAAGTTGATGGAGTAATGCATTTTAGATATATTACGAGAAGGTTTATAGCAGGAGAAACTAGTTTAGAGTATAGAGAAACTGAGGAAGATGGAGTTTTGCTTGAAAAAGGGTATAAATTAACTGGGGCGAAAGTTCGTTCATAAAGTGCTTAGGCACTTTTTTTCATTGACTTTTTTGACTCTAAAATAGTATAATATTATATAGTAGGCGAGTGTGGGAGTTGATTTATATGAAAGCATATCTTTTTGAATATATAAATGAAAATGAATTTAAAAAACTCGAGCGCTCTTTAAAGAAATATAATATGCTTGCTTATAAAAAAATGTATTTCGAATATTACCCCAAAATAAAAAAAGGTGAATTTTTAGGAGAACTAATTAATGAAAATGAAGAATATTTAGAATATTCAATGAAGTTACCTACTGATGCCCTTTTTGCTAAAGTTCATGGTAATTTAAGGCTTGTTTACAAAGTTAGTAAAATTAAGAATGTTATTAAGTTAGATAGATTAGAACCAGTTAAGATTTTAAGCGAAGGTCATAGATCTGAACTAGTCTCTTATAAAGGTGTTATGATATCTAAAGATGAAGAACAAAAAGACAAATTTAAAGTGCAACTTTTAAATATGATACAAAAATAAAAAACGAGATAGTTATCTCGTTTTATTTTTTTTCTTCATCTATATAATCACAAATATCTAAAAATGTTTCTTCATCATTTACTTCGAAAACTATAGTATCTTCGTTTTTACTAACTTTTTTAGCGTTTGTTTTTCTTATCTTTTTTTGTAGTGATTTTATATTTGTAGTTAACAGTAAGTCTACTTTGTTTGGGTTTTTATAAAATATAAAATTAAAACTTAAAATTCCTTCTTCTAAATTGAAATCCATTATATTAGTATCTTCCAAAAGTTCAAAGCTTCTTCTTAAAAACATCTTAGCTTGTTTTAAATCATTATGATCTAGGCTTTCTTTTATATCTATAAAAAAGTTTTCTCTATCTTTGTCTAAGTTTTTTATGTACATCGTAGGTCCGAGTAATTTGGAACCTATATCAAATGAAAACACTAATCCTTGTTTGTCTAGGTTATTAAATATATTCCTTGCATGTTTAGAATTGTAATCAGCGATATCAAATGCTATGAAGGGATAGCTATCTTTTCTATAGTCGTGCCCTTTACAACAACCTCTTGTATTTATATCATTATCAAAACAATAATCTAAAAGTTCTCTTAAGTTTTCGTCTCCTTCTGAAAAAAGCTTCAGAAATCTTTCTTTGTCTTTTAATACATCTTCAAACTTTACTACTTTATGCGGGAAAATCATAATAATCCCTCCTTTGAAGAAGTATTATAGCACAATTTGATTAACAATCAAGTACAAATTTAAAAATATTTTTTTGTATTAAAAAAACTACTATAATTACTAGTAGTTTTATTTATCTCTTATTAGAGTTATTATTTAAATGGTGCGGGTGGAGGGACTTGAACCCCCATGCCGTAAGGCGCTAGATCCTAAGTCTAGTGCGTCTGCCAATTCCGCCACACCCGCATTATATGGTGGACCTTGTTGGATTCGAACCAACGACCGCCCGGTTATGAGCCGGGAGCTCTAACCAACTGAGCTAAAGGTCCATGCATCGCTATTTAATAATATCATATTAATTTTTTTAATGCAATATTTTTTTAGTGTTTTTTGTTTAAAAATAAAGAAAAACTAAGTATAGGATGTTTGACAATTTATAGTTGGTAATGTATGATAATACCAATAAAACTTGGAGGTCATAATGGAAAAAAAATTTGGTAGTTTAGAAGAGGGTATTAAAACAACAATGATTACAGATGATGGTGATACAATAAAAAAAGAAAAAGTATTTATCGAATATTTTAATAAGGAAAAAGGAAAAGTTGTCTATAGAAAGTATAATCCTGATAAGTATGAGGAGTTTTCATTTAAAGATGGTAATATAAAGGTGAAAAATGTTTTCTTTAGCCAACTTTTAAGAAATAACAAAATAAAGTTATCGACAGTCGGAATTTTATATACGATTTTGATTTTTAATGGATGTAATATGAGTGAAAGCGATGTTGATTCTTTTACTGGGGCGGCTGCTAAATATGAAGAGTATAAATTACCTGAAAATGAAAGTATTTTAATACAAGATGATAGAAAAGAAGAAGAATTTTCTTCACAAAATTTTAGAGCAGGTTTAATAATTGATAAAGCTGATGAATATTACGATTATTTAAAGGAAAAAGAGGTTGAGATAGATGATCCGAAATCTCTAATACCTTTAGTTATTGTATCAAATATATCTAATATAAATTATGATGCAATTTTATCGATGTTAGATGAAGGGTATTTAGATAGTGCAAGCTCTAATCAAATTTTAGAGGAAAGTAACATTATCATAAATAAATTAATTGATAATAACTTTAAACTGTTGGAATCAAATAGTAGAAGTGATTATATCGATAATCAAGTCTCTTTTTCTAATCTTATTATTAACGACTATCAAGCAGAAGAACTAATAAACAATCATAAGTTTTTACTTACTGAATATTTATATGCAAATAATTTACAAAAAAAGCACATTCTTTTAAATAATAATATTTTAGTTATGGAAGGTAAGCATCCAGATTTGGATTTATCTGAAATGAATTTAGGAGTAAATTATTTAATAAATAAGGCTTCGATAGTTATGCAAAATGCTAAAGAAGAAGGACTTGAATACAGATTGAATGATTTAGCAGAAATAAGTGATGACCAAAGTGAATTACTTGACACTTTAGTTTACAAAATTGGATTGACAAAAGGTGGCATTAATCTAAAATAGAATATAGTACATATTCTATTTTTTAATTGGATATTTATACATATAACGAGGAGGTTCTTATGAACGATTTTAAATTAGAACTAGTTGCCGATGACAAGATAAAAGTTGTTTCACCTGATGGGTTTAAGCCTTACGAAATCAAGGAAACTAAATCAGGAGATTTTGAGATTTTTTATTATGATAAAGTTGGCAATTCAAAAAGCATTGTTAAAAGACATCCTCTTAAAGAAAAAGCAATAAATATTAAAAAAAGAAAGCAGCTTAAAGAGGGATTGAGAAATGCGACTGGCCTTGTTCTAGCAGCAGCCTTATTTTTGGGTGCTCAAACTCTTGAATTTAAAGAAGAAATCGAACCTTATTTAGAAGAAGAAGTGAAAGTTGATGAAATGGTTTATGACCAAGAAGTGTATTCTGATGCTGAAGCTGTAGTTAGTGCAATAAAGAATTATAAAGATATGCTTGATCATTGGGAAGTTGAAACTATATCTGAAAAGGAAATATCTAGTTTCGTATATGCAGTAAATGTTGGTAGTATTTCAAAAGAAGTTTATGAAGTATTGGCGGCTAAAGGTGTTGTATCACCTAATATTGAAGAAGTAATGAATGATTACAATAAAGTTGTTAATCACATTTTATCTATGAATATTTATTTAAATAAATCATTAGAGCATCCACCGAATGCAAGAATAGGAATGCATCAAGTTGTTTTAGATAAATTCGATAAAGAACATGTTAAACTCTTTGACACTAAATCTAGCGATTTTAAAGTTTATAATTCTGATCAAAGTAGAACTATGATTGCAAAAGAATTTAATGATATGTTATTTTCAGATAAGTTAAAAGAGTTTGGACCTGGTGTTCAACTTTTAATGGCGGAATATCCACAAGCGAATGCAGAAATTTCAACTAAACATATTTTGAATGAACCAAGGTATGATGAAATTGATGAATTAAAGTCTCAACTAAGGGAACAAATCATTTTACAAATGGAAAATGATAGAGGTTTAGGAACTAAAACTTTGTAAGGTGTTATACACCTTTTTTTGTTGCTTTATTCACTAATTGTGTTAAAATAAACTATTGAGGAAGTGATTTTATGATTAAAAAAGTTGAGTTTGTCAATTCAGAAGGTATTGTAAATGAAGTTGAAAAAAACGGGTTTGCCTTTATGAATGTATATTTTGAAGATTCTAGCTTAATTAAAACAGTAAATGTTTTAATTCAAGATATGGAGTTTGTAAGTTCAGATAAGTTATTAGTTAAATATAAAAATTTAGAAGATGGTAATATTTATACCCAAACAATAAACAAAACATTAGTAAAAAATGTTAAAACGAATAAGAGTAAATTATCTAAAGTTAAAAAAATAGTGATTCCATCACTGTTAATAGGAGTTATTGCTGCATCTGGGTTTCTTCTTACTACTTGTGATTCAGAGACTGTTAATGATCCGGAGGAACAAGATAATAATATAGAAGAAGAGTTGGCAAGTAATGATGAATTAAATGGTGAAGAAGTTGAAAACGATGAGATGATGAGTTATATTGCTATTGATGAAGATTTATCGATTTTTCAAAGAGCAGACTTATTAACTAAAGAGATGGAATATAAGGAACTATTAGATATTAATTTATCTGATGTTTTAGCAACTTCGTTTTTACTTAATCTAAGTAATATAAATGAAAACGAAATTGAAGAGTTAATGGAAAATGATAATTTGTCATATTCTAAAGATGAACTTTTAGTAAGTTTTAATAATACTATTCAAGCTGTTAGTGAATATAATTTAAATAGTGAAGATTACATTAGTTTAAGAAGTTTGGCGAATAATGACCTTGCTAAAACTTTGATAGATAATTTTGATGAAAATTTCATAAGATTGAAACATTCGGTTTCTAAAGATGAAGTGCAAAGTATAATTAGAGATTACGGAAAATTTTTAAGTGGTGACTCAAGTAGTAGTTATCAACAAAAATTTGATGATTTAAGTGTAGGTCTTCAACATTTTTTTACAAAACAAGCTGATGAAGTTATGTTTGCGGCAAGGGAAAACGGTATTTTTAATCCATACGTTAGTGAGCCTGAGGATTTAACACAATTGGTTAAAGAGGAATTAATTCGATTAGGTTTTGAAAGTAAAGTTAAGTAGTCTGTTTACTAGACTGCTTTTTATGTGCTATAATTTGTATACGAAAAAGGTGATATTATGAGAATATATAATACTAATTCAAAAAAGGTTGAAGATTTAAAAACATTTGAGAAAAATGTTGTTAAAATGTATACTTGTGGGCCTACTGTTTACAATTATGCTCATATAGGAAATTTGAGAACTTATATTTTTGAAGACGTTTTAGAAAAAACACTAGATTTTTTAGGGTATAATGTTAAAAGAGTTATGAATATAACTGATGTTGGTCATTTGACTGGTGATTCTGATTTAGGCGAAGATAAGATGGCTAAAGCTGCCAAAGAGCAGAAAAAATCTGTTATGGAAATCGCTGAATATTATACAGATGCTTTTTATAAAGATATTGAGAAGTTAAACATTAAAAAGCCTGCTGTAATTGCAAAAGCAAGTGATCACATTGATGAATATATTACTATGATTGAATCATTAATTGAAAAGGGTTATGCATATCAATCTGATGGTAATGTTTATTTCGATGTTTCTAAAGTTGATAATTATTATCAACTATCCGGTAAGAGTAAAGAAGATTTGATTGTAGGTGCAAGAGATGATGTAGGGGAGGACTCTGCTAAAAAGCATCCTCTAGATTTTGGTCTTTGGTTTACTAAGTCTAAGTTTCAAGATCAAATTTTAAAGTGGGATAGTCCTTTTGGTGAAGGTTATCCTGGTTGGCATATTGAATGTTCGGCAATTTCCCTTAAATATTTAGGGGATAAACTTGATATTCATTGTGGTGGTGTTGATAATATTTTTCCGCATCATACTAATGAAATTGCTCAAAGTGAAGCTTACCTTGGTAAAGGTTGGTGTAAGTACTGGGTTCATGGGGAACATTTAAATATGGGTAGCTTAAAAATGAGTAAAAGTGATGGTACTTTTGTAACAGTTTCGACTTTAGAAGAAAAAGGTTACAATCCACTTGTTTACAGATTTTTCTGTTTGCAATCACATTATAGAAAACAACTTGCATTTTCATATGAATCACTTGATGTGGC
>SKIH01000046.1 GCA_007116525.1 Bacilli bacterium | reverse complement strand
TATTTTCCATTTAAGTCACCTTTTCTTTTTTGTATTTTTCCTTCTTTTATTTCTAATATGTTTGCACCGTTTAATAATTTAGGATTAACTAAATCCACATCAGTTGTAGTAATTATTGTTTGTATATCATCTAATAAATATTTTAATAAATTATTTCTTTTATTTTCATCTAATTCACTGAAAACATCGTCTAATAATAATATTGGTTTTTCATTAGTATATTTTTCAAATATTTTGATTTCTGCTAATTTAAGTGATAAAACTGCCGATCTCTGTTGTCCTTGTGATCCATAGTTTTTTAAGTTTTCATTTTTTAAATTAAATATAAAATCATCTAAATGTGGTCCTATATTAGTTCTACCATTCTTTAAATCTAATTCTTTTTGCGATTGAAATAAATTAATAAGTTCTTTTGAAATTTCCTCTTTTGAATCTATATTTTTTATTGAATTTGCTTGATAATCTATGTGTAGATCATTAAACGAAGTTATATTTTGATATATTTCTGGTAAATATTTATTTATTTTTTTAATAAATCTATTACGCATATAATATATTGAAGTAGCTCTCTTTATTAAGTGTTCTTCTAATGATGACATATAATTTTCATCAAACTTATTTCCTTTTAAATTATTTTTCAAAAGATCATTTCTTATTTTTAATAACTTATTGTACTCAGATAATATTTTTAAATAATTTTTATCTAATTGCCCTATTTCTATATCAAGATATTTTCTTCTAATAGATGGGCTGTATTTTATTAATTCCAAATCTTCCGGATAAAAGATAATAACATTTAAGTTAGATAAATAATCAGAAGTTTTCTTTATTTCATTATTATCAATAAATAACTTTTTTGATTTATCAGTAAAGGATATTTTTATTTTTTTATTTATTGTTTTAGTAACAATATCTCCTTTTATGATAAAATTTTTAGCATTATTCTTTATAAGATTGTCATCAATAAAAGATCGATGTGATTTAGTGATCGCTAAAAAATATATGGATTCCAATAAGTTTGTTTTTCCTTGTGCATTTTCTCCATATATTAAATTAATATTTTTTGATAATTCTAATTTTAGTTCTTCATAATTTCTAAAATTAGTTAGTTCAAGACTTTTTAAGTACATTATATCACCTTATAAACTTTTTTAAGGGCCTTTATTTAAAAAAAACCACTTTTCTAGTACTCGTATACATATACAATATTATACCATAAAAAAGCAATAAAAAACAAAAATAATTAATTTTTATTTTTGTTTTTTTATTTGTTTTAAAAAATTTTTCTTTTTCTTAACACACTACCTAATTTTGTTGCTCTAAGTACTTGATTTTCAAGTGATCTGCTAGAAATATTTATTTCTATTTCATCACCGTTAGTAAATTTTAATATTGAACCTCTACGGCTTTCTTCATGTGTTTTTACTTTATCTAATGCTATCCAGTAGCAACCATCAAATCTAGGTGACGATGTTGGAAAGAAAATCAACTCAGTAGTCTCTTCTACAATTATAGGTGATTTATAATTTACACCAATTAAATTTTTTGTACCTTCATGTCTTCCTAAATATGAACTACCAAAAAATTTACAACTTTCATCCACAATTTGAGTTGTTGATTTTGGTACTAGAAAAGAACGATCCTCTTCTATAACTTTTGAAAGTTTTGATTCTACTGGAATTATAGCTAAAGTAGAATGATTTATTTCATATTCATTTACCATGTTTTTTTCACCTCCTTACTATAGATTTCGACAAAAGTGTCTCATCTCCTTCTTTTATACAACATTTTTTTTGAAGAAAATGTCGAAAAATGTCGAAAAAAGGCAAAAAAATAAAAAAACTCTATTTTTTTAGAGTTTTTTACACTTTTTAATAAGTTCTAATTGGTAAAATTAATTGCGTTAAAGAGTCATCATCTTTATTTTTTACAATTATAGGTTTAATTTCTCCATTAAATAATAATTCTATATTCTCAGAATCTATAGCTTTTAAAGCTTCTAACATATATTTTGAAGAAAATGCTATTTTAATATTATCATTATTATTTTTATTTATATTTATATTTTCTTCTACATTTCCTATTTCAGGTATGTTAGAAAATATTTTAGCTTCCAAATCTGTCGTTTCAAACTTTATTGTATTTTTATCAGATTCATTAGTTAGTAGCGAAGCTCTATCAATTGCTCGATAAATATCATTATAATTAACATCTAATATCAATGAAAATGAATTTGGAATTAATTTTGAAACATCTGGATAAGTTCCACTAATCAACCTAGACATCATTATAATATTATCAAATTTAAATATAACTTTATTACTAAATGTATGAATTTCAACATCACCATCTTCAGTATTTAACATTCTAGTTAATTCAAGTATATTTTTAGTCGGGATAATCATATTTATTTTTTCTTCTACGTTTTCTTTTAATTTTAGTTTTCTTTTAGATAATCTATAAGAATCTGTTGCTATGAATTCTAATACATCATCCTCAACAACAAAATTGATCCCAGTTAAAACTGGTCTGGATTCTTGTGTCGAAGTAGCAAAAGCTGTTTGATTAACTAAAGTTTTCAAAACTTCGTTTTTCAAAACAATAGGGTTTTTTATTTGATCTAAATCTAATTGAGGAAAGTCATGTAAATTATTTAAATTTAGATTAAATGAAGAATTATCTGTGTATATAGATAATTTAGAATCAACTGCTTCTTCTATATTTATTATAGTATTAGGTAATTTTTTTATAATCTCATATATATATTTACCACTAACTACAAAACTACCTGTTTCTTCTATTTCATCAATTAAATTTTTATTAATAAATGTTTTTATTGCAATCTCATTATCAGTACTTTCTAAATACAGCCCTTCTTTAGTTAGATCAAATTTAATACAATGTAGTATAGGTATTAAATTTTTGTTTGAAATACCTCTTATTGAGTTATTTAAACTATCAAGTAAAATATTTTGTTTAATTTTAATTTTCATAATAAATTTCTCCTTTTCTTTTATTATTATTAAAGTATATTTTTATTATTAAGGTGGAAAGTGTGGAAAACTATTTTTAACTATATTTTATAAGCTAAAAACATCAATTTAAAAATGTATAAAAATGTTTATAAAAAAATTATATCCACATTATTTAATTTTAGTTATAAGTTTACTTATTTCATTTTTTAATTCATCACTTTTAATCATTTCTTTTTTAATTTTATCAACTGAATGCATTACAGTCGTATGGTCTTTCCCACCAAATTCTATACCTATTTTAGGTAGAGGTTTTTCTAAATGAACTCTACATATATACATTGCTATTTGTCTAGGAACCGATATATTTGCAGTTCTTCTTTTACTTTTTAAATCCTCAACTGTTATATTATAATTTTTAGCAACTAATTGTTGAACTTGATCAATTTTACTTTTACTAGAAATACAATCCCCAAAGTAATCTCTTAAAGATTCCACAGCTAAATCAAAAGTTATATTTGAACCATTCATCATAGTCGCATAAGCAACAACTCTCGTAATAGCACCTTCTATTTTACGAATATCAGAAGTACAATTTGAAGCAATATATTCTTTAACATCAGTAGGAAAACTAGTATTTAAACCATTTCCTTCTATTTTTTTATTTATAATTTCCATTCTGTGATCAAAATCAGGTGGTTTTATATCTATAGTTAAACCCCAATTAAATCTAGTTCTAAGTCTATCTTCTAATAATTTTAAATCATCAGGAGATCTGTCTGAAGAAATTATAATTTGTTTATTATTCCCATATAAATCATTAAAAGTATTAAAAAATTCTTGTTGAGTTTTTTCAGCATTGCCGAGGTATTGTATATCATCTATCATTAAAACATCAACATCTCTATATTTTCTTTTAAAAAATTCAACACTGTCAAAATTATCTTTTTTCTTATTTTTAGTTATATTAATAAAATCAGAAACAAATTTTTCACTAGAGACATAAAGAACTCTTTTTTTAGTGTTTTCTGTAATATAATTACCTATAGCGTGCATTAAGTGAGTTTTACCTAAACCGCTACTAGCATATATAAATAAAGGATTATACATAGTACCAGGTTTTTCTGCTACAACTAAAGCTGTGGCATGAGCAAATTTATTACTTTCACCTACTACAAAATTATTAAAATTGTAATTTTCTTTTAAATTTGATTCAAAAGAATCTATATTTGGAACACCAACAATATCAGTATTTATATTAATGTTTTTTTCTACTTCTTCTTCAGTCAAATAATTAATTTTAAAATTTGAACCAGTAACATCGGTAAAAATTTCTTCTATTATGTCGTTATAATTTTCTTTTAAATGTTTTTTATGAACGTGCATAGGTACTACAATAGTAGCTAAATTTTCATCTAACTCATATAAAGCAGTTTTACTAAACCACGTTTCATAAGACATTGGTGAAACATTGTCATTATTTTTAATTTTTTCTAAAAAAGAATTCCAAATATTATTAATATCCACTAGCAACACCTACTTCAAAGTCTAATTTATATTTTACAATAAATAAGTACTAAAATCAAAGGAAAAAACCATATTTTGTGGAAAACTTTTTTTAAACATACTTTTCCACAAAAATAACATAATAAATATAACAAAAAATATAGTTTTTAACATAAATGTGGAAAACAAAATGTATAAAAAATTGTAAACAAAAGTTGTTAATGTGGAAAAAGTGGGAAAAAAGATATTAGGTATAATTATCAATAAAAAATACATGTGGAAAAAAGGTTAATCATTTTAATTTAAAAGGTTTGACAAAGTAAATAAATATATATATAATTATTAGAGCAACCGGACAGAAACGAATTAATAGGAGGTGTCAGAATGAAAAGAACGTATCAACCAAACACGAGAAAGAAAAGTAAAAAACACGGTTTTTTTGCTAGAATGAAGACTAATATTATAAAAAGAAGAAGAAAAAAAGGACGTAAAGTTTTAACAAGATAACAACCAGTAATTAAAGGTTGTTTTTTACTATTGTATTGCAAGATTGCAGGTGTGGAAAATGAAAAAAGAAAATATATTAAAATCAAATAGAGAGTTTAATCATATTATAAACAACGGACAGAAGTTTTATAATATGTACTATGTATTATATATAGAAAAGAGCTCTATTGATCAACAATTATTTGGGTTTTCAGTAGGCACCAAAATAGGAAATGCTGTAGTAAGAAATAAAATAAGAAGACAATTAAAAAATATAGTACAACAAAGAAAAACAAAAGGAAATTTTAAATGTGTAGTTATTACAAAAAGAAAAATAATAAATTTAAATTATGAAGATAAAGAAAAATATTTAATAGATTTATTAATAAAGGCAGGGGTAATAAATAATGAATAAGAACAAAAACAAATTAAAACTTCTTTTATTAGTATTTGTAGTTTTATTTATATCTGGATGTGTTTCAAGATTAGAAGATACTGATGGAAATGTTGTAGTAGAACCAAATTCTGGTCAAACATTAACCGAAAATATCCTTTGTCGTCCAACAGATCCAAGTATAATAAAAATATATGAAGAAAATGATATAGATTTAGAAGAATTACCTAGTTGTAAGAACTTCACGCCAGCATCAGGTGGCTATGAAGGAATATGGACTTCTATTTTTGTAAAACCAGTAGCCTTTCTTATTATTTTTATAGGAGAAAGAGTAGGAAATTATGGTTTAGCAATTATTTTAGCAACTTTAGTTATTAGATTTGTTATGAGTCCTATAACTAAAAAATCAGCAGATCAATCTGAAAAAATGAAAAAAGCAAGACCTGATTTAGATGAAATAGAAAAAAAATATAAAAGTAAAACAAGTAATGATAGAGATGTAATGTTACAAAAAAGCCAAGAAACAATGGCTATATATAAAAAACATGGCATTTCCCCAGCATCAGGATGTATTTTTAGTTTCATTCAAATTCCTTTATTTTTTGCATATTATCAAGCACTAATGAGAATACCTGTAATTTATGAAGAAAGTTTTTTAGGATTAAACTTAGGTACTAATCCATCAACAGCATTTTCAAATGGTCAATATTATTATATAATAACATTAGTATTGTTACTAATAACAACATATTTTTCATTTAAATTAACGGGATCATCAGCAGCATCAAAAGAACAAGAGAAACAAATGCAATTTATGATGAAAATAATGATAGTATTTATATTGTTTGCAGCATTTACATTCCCAACAGCATTAGCAGTTTACTGGATAACAAACAGTTCATTTACTATTTATCAAAATATAATGAGTAAAAGGAGAATTTCTAATGATAAAAAAATATAATTTAGTTGAAAAAACAAAAGAGGAAGCAATCAATGAGTTAGAAAAACAAACAGGTAAAAAAATTGAAGATTTTTATTATAAAGATTATGAAATTGAAATTGGAACTATTTTAAAAAAGAAAAAACATACTGTAGAAGCTGTTTCAAAAGAGGAAGTAATTAAATTTATAAAAGACTTTTTTAATCATTTAGCTTATTTTTCTAATATTAATATTAAATCAGAGGTTAAAGAGAAAGATGAAATAATAAGTGTTATTTTAGTTTCTAATAACAATCCTGTACTAATAGGAAAAGATGGTAAAAACCTTAATGCTATTCAAACTATATTAAGAACATCATTAACTAATCAAACAAATCAAAATATTAAAGTAAATGTTGATGCAGCAAATTATAAAAACAAAAAATTAAAATATCTTGAAAGAGATATAAAAAATATAATTAAAGAAATACAAAACACTAAAGAATCAGCAACACTTGATCCGATGAATTCATTCGAAAGAAGGTTTGTTCATAGTATAGTGTCTGAATATGAAAATTTATCAAGCGAAAGTAGCGGCGCTGGAAAAGAAAGAAAAATCACAATAAAATATGAAGAAAAATAAAAGGCTTAAAAGCCTTTTTTGTTGCTAAAACAATGCAAATAAGATAAAATAATCGAGAGCGAGGTGATTTTATGGATGATACAATAGTAGGTATATCAACCACCATGGGTGTAGGAGCAATTTCTATTGTTAGATTGAGTGGAAAAGAAGCAATTAAAATAGCATCTAAAATATATAAAGGAAGTAATTTAAAAAAAGTAAAAAGTCACACAATAAAATATGGCCACATATATAGTGGCGATGAAATAATAGATGAAGTTTTAGTAAGTATTATGAAAACTCCAAATACATATACTAAGGAAGATATAGTTGAAATTAATTGTCATGGAGGAATCACTACGACTAATAAAGTTTTAGAATTGTGTTTAACAAATGGAGCAAGATTAGCAGAACCAGGCGAATTTACAAAAAGAGCCTTTTTAAACGGGAGAATAGATTTAACTCAAGCAGAAGGGGTAATGAATTTAATAAATTCTAAAACTGAACAATCTAGAAAAATGTCAATAAACCAATTAGGTGGAAGCACTTCTGATCAAATTAAAAAATTAAGACAATATTTAATTGAAATTATAGCTCAAATAGAAGTTAACATAGATTATCCAGAATATGAAGATATAGAAGTGTTAGAAAATGAACACTTAAAACCAAAATTATCTAAAATTAAGAAAACCTTGTCTAAAATTATAAAAGACAGCGAACAAGGAAAAATTATAAAAGAAGGAATAGATACAGTTATCGTTGGTCGACCAAACGTAGGAAAAAGCAGTATTTTAAATATGTTAATAGATGAAGAAAAAGCAATAGTAACTGATGTCGCAGGAACAACGCGTGATATAGTAGAAGGACAAATTAATTTAGACGGTATATTAATAAATCTAATTGATACAGCCGGTATTCGTAAGACGAAAAATATAGTTGAAAAAATTGGTGTTGATAAAAGTATGCAATTACTTTTTAAAAACGATTTAGTACTATATGTAGTTAATAACAACGAAGACATAACGGACGAAGATATCGAAATATTGAACAAGCTTAATGATAGAAATTATATTATTATAATAAATAAAAACGATTTAGAGCAAAAACTAAATATAGAAAAGTTAAAAAAATATAAAAATATAGTACATATGAATACAATAACAAATGAAGGACTAGAAGAATTAAAAAACATAATTAAAAAAATGTATAACTTAGAAACTTTTGATTCAAAAGATATGACATATGTTACAAATGCAAAAAGTTTATCGTTATTAAAAAAATCATTAAAAGAAATTCATAAAATAGAAGAAGGTATAGAAAAAGAAATACCAATAGATTTATTAGAAATAGATTTAAAACAAATTTGGAGTAATCTAGGTGAAATTACAGGAGAAACTTTACATGATGAATTAATTGATCAATTATTTAACCAGTTTTGTTTAGGAAAATAGGTGATACTATGAAATATGATGTAATAGTAGTAGGAGGAGGCCACGCAGGATGTGAAGCCTCTCTTGCTGCTGCAAAAATGAATAAAAAAACTTTACTTATAACATCTAATATTATGAATATAGCAGATATGCCATGTAATCCATCCATAGGTGGTAGTGCCAAAGGTATAGTTGTTAGAGAAATAGATGCTTTAGGTGGAGTAATGGGGAAAATAGCAGATAAATCCCAAATTCAAATGAAAATGTTAAACGATAAAAAAGGTCCAGCAGTTAAGGCATTAAGAGCACAGGTAGATAAAAAAATATATCCGGAAGAAATGTTAAAAGAATTAAAAAACACTGATAATTTAGAAATAATGGAAAGTTTTGTTTCAGAATTAGTTGTCGATATGAACAAAATTGTGGGTGTTAAAACATTGGATGGTCAAGAATTAAAAGCAAAATCAGTAATTTTAACTACAGGAACTTATATGGATTCAAGTATATTAATTGGTGATAAAAGAGAAGCAAGCGGACCTCATGGTGAAAAAACTATAAATGATTTGAGTAAATCATTAAAAAAACATAATTTCGAATTAATAAGACTAAAGACAGGCACACCTCCAAGAATAGACAAAAACACAGTAGATTTTTCCCAAACTAGAGAAGAACCAGGTAGCAAAGATAAAAAATATACGTTTAGTTTTAAGGGAAGACCAACTTATAAATATGATGATCAAATGAGTTGTCACCTAATATACACAAACTCAACCACCCATGAAATCATTAATAAAAACATTAATAAATCTAGTATGTATGGTGGTTTGAATGATATAGAAGGCGTTGGACCAAGGTATTGCCCATCAATAGAAGATAAGATAGTGAGATTTGCAGATAAGGATAAGCACCAATTGTTTTTAGAACCAGAAAGTAGATATTATGATGATATATACATTCAAGGGTTATCAACTAGCTTTCCTAAAGAAATACAGGAACAAATAGTAAAAACATTACCAGGCCTCTCAAATGCAAAAATTTTAAAATATGCTTATGCGATCGAGTATGATGCCCTTAAACCAACTCAATTACATCAAAGTTTAGAAACAAAAATGATAGAAAATTTATTTACAGCAGGTCAGATAAATGGAACTAGTGGTTATGAAGAAGCTGCCTGCCAAGGTTTACTAGCAGGAATAAACGCATCACTAAAAATAGATAAAAAGAAACCATTTATATTAAAAAGAAATGAAGCATATATAGGTGTCTTAATAGATGACCTAATTACAAAAGGAGTTCAAGATCCATATAGATTATTAACTTCTAGAGCAGAGTTTAGGCTTATACTAAGACATGACAACGCTGATCTAAGGTTGAGTAAATATGCTGAAAAATATGGCCTTATAGAGGAAGAAGAATATAAAAAATTTCAGCAAAAAGAAAGAAATATACAAAAATTAGAAAACAAATTAAAAGAAAACAAATTAAAACCTAGTGAAGAAGTCAATGCGGAACTGTTAAAAATAGGTAGTTCTATAATAAAAGATGGTATAACATTTTTTAATTTACTAAAAAGACCAGAAATCACTATTAGTTTTATTAAAAAATTTATTAATATAGACGATAATGAAGAAGTAATAGAACAAGTAGTAATAAACTCGAAATATGAGGGATATATAAACAAAGCATATAGAGAAGCTGAAAAAATGATAAGACTTGAAAATAAAAAAATCCCCAAAAATATAGATTATAATAAAATACAAAATTTAGCTTCTGAAGCAAGACAAAAACTAAACGAAGTTAGACCAACATCAATAGGCCAAGCAATAAGAATTAGTGGTGTAAACCCTTCAGATGTATCTATTTTGATGGTTTATTTAAAAAAAGGAGGATTAGATGAATAAAGAAGAGTTTTATGAAGAACTTATTAAAGATGATATATATTTGTCTGAATCTCAAAAAGAGCAACTCGAAAAATATTATGAGATGCTGGTCGAGTATAATCAAAAAGTTAATTTAACTTCTATCGTAGAAAAAGAAGAAGTTTATTTGAAACATTTTTATGATAGTATAACTTTAAATAAAATAATAAATTTGGGAAATAATCTTTCATTATGTGATGTAGGTGCAGGTGCAGGGTTTCCAGGGATGGTTATAAAAATAGTATTTCCCAAAACCCAAGTCACATTAGTAGATTCACTTAATAAAAGAGTTATTTTTTTAAAAAATGTAATAAAAGAACTAAATTTAAAAGATATTTATGCAATACATTCCCGTGCAGAAGACTATGGGCAAAAAAATAGAGAGAAATTTGATGTAGTAACAGCAAGAGCAGTTACGCAACTCCCAAAGTTAATTGAGTTTTGTGTCCCAATAACAAAGGAAAACGGATACTTTATACCATTAAAGTCAGAGGTAGACAAAGAGTTAGAATTATCAAAATCAGCTATGAAAAAACTCGATATTTCTTTAGAAAAGAGAGAAGAATTCTATTTACCTAAAGAAAAAAGCAAGAGAACTTTACTTATGTTTAAGAAAAATAGCAAGTCAAAAAAAATGTATCCAAGAAAGCCTAATGAAATAAAAAAAATGCCATTATAAAAACAAATTTGAAATTTTATTTCCCAAAAAAATCATTTCCCGGGAAATTGTTGGGAAATGTTTTTTTGTGTGTTGAAATATTTCCCAAAGTATAGTAATATTAATATAAGAATAAGAGGGATAAATATGAATGAAGAAAAAATTGTGAAATTACCAATTGAAAACGTAATGCCTAATAGATTTCAACCAAGAATCTCATTTGATGAAAAAGCGATAAATGAACTTTCAGAATCAATAAAAAAGCATGGAATAATTCAACCTATTGTAGTTAGACCAATAGGCGATAAATTCGAAATAATCGCAGGTGAAAGAAGATATAAAGCTAGCGTTTTAGCTGGATTGGAAAACATTCCAGCAATAGTTAGTAATTTGGATGATCAAAAAAGTGCAGAAGTAGCATTAATTGAAAATGTTCAAAGAAAAGACTTAACACCAATAGAAGAAGCAATTTCTTATAAAAAGATATTAGATGTTGGAATTTTAACTCAAACAGAACTAGCATCCAAACTAGGGAAAGAGCAATCAACAATTGCAAATAAACTTCGACTATTAAATTTAAATGAAGATGTTCAAGAAAACTTATTAAAAGGTAAAATTTCTGAAAGACATGCTAGATCGTTGTTAAGGTTAGATTCTAATAAACAAATAGAAATGTGCAACAGAATAATGAATGAAAGACTAACCGTTAGGCAAACAGATTCAGAAATTTCGAATATTTTAGAAGGCCCTAAGAGCGAATCAAAAGAAGAATTAGAAATTATTGATTTTTCAAAAGATGAATCACCTAAAACTGAACAATCATCTAATTCAAATGAAGCACAGTCGTCAAAAGAAGTATCAGGGTTTGATTTGTTAAACGAAATAGAAAATCAAGAAAATACTAAACAAGACGTTGAACCAAAAACACAAAATCCAGGCTTCATTGATGTGGATAAGATTGAAAAAGAAGCAAAAGATATATTTGAACCGAGACAAGATAAAAAAGATTTAGAAGAAATTTTAAATAGAAAAGAAAAAAAGGATGAATATAAGTCAAACAAGTTTTTCTCATTTGTTCCCGATGAAGATGAAAATGTGGATGTAAGCAACGATATATATGAGAATTTAGACTTGGATTTCAACAGAGATGAACCAAAAGAAGAAAAAAATAACGAAGAGCAACCAAAAGAAGAATTTTATCAGGGATTTGGTAATAGCAATGAGGTTTCAAGCCCTAATGATGAACTTAAAACTAGCACTTCTGAAACGACTCAAAAATTTGAAGATGTTTTTGATGATAAAAGTAACGATTTGAGTTCTAAAAACGAAGATAATAAAGCTACAGAACCTTCTTTTTCCTTTGATTTTGAAGGGTTAGAAGAATCAATAAAAAATGATATAGAAAATGAAGAAAAACAACCGAAAAAAACAAAAAGTGATAATGAATCAAGTGATAAAACAGCAAAAAATGAATTTGATTTTAATTTTGATTTCACTAAATTAGATGGTTCACCTGAAGAAACAAAAAATGAATTTGCTCCTTTCAAGACCGAGCAAACCAACCCTGAAAATAACCAAAGTCAAAAGGTTATGTTAAATCCAGTGGATGAAATAAAAGCAAACATAAATAACTTAAATGAAAAAGGGTCAAATGTAAAAGTAGAAGAATTTGATTTAGGGGACATGGTTCAATTAATTATAAAAATTAATAAATAAAAGGCACAAGCCTTTTTTTATTTTGTTATTATATTAAATAAATGTTAAAATTGATTTGGTGATATTATGAAATTCGAATTAAAATCAGGTTTTAAGCCAGCTGGTGATCAACCTAAGGCAATTAAATCTTTACTTAATAATTTTAATGATGGTGAAAAACAACAAGTTTTACTTGGTGCAACAGGAACAGGTAAAACATTTACAATGGCAAATATAATACAAACTTTAGGTAAAAAAACACTTGTATTAGCGCACAACAAAACTTTGGCTGGACAATTATATAGTGAATTAAAGGAATTGTTTCCGAACAATCATGTGGAATATTTTGTTTCTTACTACGATTATTATCAACCGGAAGCATATGTTGCAAAAACCGACACTTATATTGAGAAGGATGCCTCTATTAATGATGAAATAGATGAACTAAGACACTCAGCAACATCGTCTATTCTAAATTATGGTGATACTATTGTAGTTGCATCGGTATCTTGTATATATGGTATCGGTGAAATCGAAGAATATTTAAAAAAAACCATAACTCTATCGACAGGTGAGACAATAAATAGAGACGTTGTTTTAGATAAATTAGTTGACATGCTTTATGATAGAAACAATATAGATCTTAAAAGAGGATCTTTTAGAGTAAGAGGAGATGTTTTGGAGGTTATTCCAATTAATCAAAAAAAAAAAGGTTATAGAATAGAGTTTTTTGGTGATGAAATAGAAAGAATAAGTGAGTTTGATCCAATAACGGGCGTAATTGTAAGTGATAAGAAAACAATTACTATATTTCCGGCTTCACATTTTGTAACTAGCGATGAAAAAATGAAAATAGCTATTAAGAGAATAGAAGAAGAACTATATGAAAGGCTCGAAATCTTAAAAAAGGAAGATAAATTACTCGAACATCAAAGATTGAAAGAAAGAACAAACTATGACTTAGAAATGCTTAAAGAAACTGGAATATGCAGAGGTGTGGAAAATTATGCTAGACATATGGCTCTAAAAGAAGAAGGGGATACGCCGACTACCCTTATTGATTTCTTTAAAGATGATTTTTTGATGATAATAGATGAGTCGCATGTTACACTTCCTCAAGTGAGGGGGATGTACAATGGCGATAGAGCAAGGAAACAATCATTGGTAGACTACGGATTTAGATTGCCGAGCGCGTTGGATAATAGGCCATTAATGTTTAAAGAGTTTGAAAATAAGCTGGATAAAGTAGTTTATGTATCTGCTACACCAAGTGAATATGAGATTGAAAAGTCTAACAATATAGTCGTTGAACAAATAATTAGACCAACAGGATTGTTAGATCCAACTATTGAAGTTAAACCAACTAAAAATCAAATAGATGATTTAATAAATCAAATTCATAAAAACATCGAAGAAAATGGAAGAACTCTAATTACTACACTTACTATTAGAATGGCGGAAGAACTAACAGAATATTTAAAAAAAATGAATATAAAAGTTTCTTACTTACATAATGAAATCAAAACTTTGGAACGAATTCAAATAATAACGGATTTGAGAAAAGGAAAGTATGATGTTTTAGTAGGAATAAACTTATTAAGAGAAGGATTAGATTTACCAGAGGTTAGTTTAATAGCTATTATGGATGCTGATAAACAAGGTTTTTTAAGAAGTGAGAAGAGTTTAATCCAAACGATTGGTAGAGCGGCAAGAAACAAAGAGGGACACGTAATAATGTATGCTGATAAGATCAGTGAAGCTATGAGGACTGCGATCGATGAAACCGATAGAAGAAGAACTAAACAAAAGAAATTTAATGAAGACAACAATATAGAACCCGTAACTATAAAAAAAGAAATTAGGGAAGTTATTTCAAATAAATATAAAGTTACTGAAAATAAGAAAACAAAAATGTCTAAAGAAGACAAAAAGAAGATGATAGACGAGATTGAGTCTGAAATGAACAAAGCTGCTAAAAATCTTGATTTTGAAAGAGCAATGGAATTAAGAGATATATTGTTTGAAATAAAGGTAAATTAATTTTTAAATAGTATAAAAAATGTTATAATGTTATATAAGTTAGGAGAGATAATATGAAAATAATTATTGAAGAAAAAAATAATAAAGTGAGCAAAAACAAATACCGTCTAAATTTATTTATAGACTGGTTATTTTACATGATTGGTTATGCAATCGTTCTTATAACGGCATCGGTTTTATTCGGCGAGTCATTTCAAATAAGCGGAGATTACTTTGGTTTATGGGGATTGATAGCTGCGATAATAATTTATTTTTTAAACAAGACAATCAAACCTGTTTTAGTTTTTCTAACACTACCGTTGACGATTGTCACATTAGGACTTTTTTATCCTTTTATAAACGTTATAATTTTAAAAATTGTTGGTGAAATATTGCCGGGTGTATCGGTAGAAGGAATCGTCATTCCGTTTTTTATAGCAATATTCATTTCGTTGATGAATGAGTTAATTGACAACTATATATCTCAGTTAATAATTAGGAGGAAAAAATTATGAATAGTACAATGTTAGATTTAGGAATAATACAAATACAGTGGTATTCATTTTTTATATTTTTAGGGATTTTCTTAGCAGGTCTAGTTGTTTTAAGTGAAGCAAGGAGATTTAGAGTTAATGAAGATTTTTTGATAAACTTAATATTTTATTTAATTCCAATTTCCCTAATTGGGGCGAGATTATACTATGTTGCATTCAATTTTGAATATTATTCAAACAACATGATAGAAATCGTCCAAGTTTGGCGCGGAGGACTAGCTATACATGGCGGAATAATATTCGGTTTACTTTGGATTATTTATTATTGTAAAAGATATAAAGTTCAAGTTATAAGAATGCTTGACATTATCGTTGTAGGATTGTTATTAGGTCAAGCGATCGGGAGATGGGGTAATTTTTTCAACCAAGAGGCCTATGGATCAGTTACAACAGAAGCCCAACTACAAAGCTATTTAATTCCAGAATTTGTAATCGAAGGAATGTTTATTAATGGAGCATACTACCATCCGACATTCTTATATGAATCATTGCTACTGCTACTTGGGTTTCTAATAATATTTTTTGTGAGAAGATTAGAAATGTTTAAAAAAGGTTACGCCCTAGGATTTTATCTTGTTTGGTATGGGATAGTAAGATTTTTAATAGAAATATTAAGAACAGACAGTTTAATGCTTGGGGAATTTAAGGCAGCTCAAATTGTTTCAGTCATAATGTTTATTATTGGAGGACTAATAATATTTAAAAGAAAGAAAGAGTCAGCTTTTGACAATTTATATAATGACTGGAGGGACATGAGTGAAATATCAATATAATACAATAGTAATAGGTTCGGGTGTGGCTGGCATGACAGCCGCAATTTATTTAAAAAGGTCTAACATCTCAGTGATGATTTTGGAAAAAGAATCGCCCGGTGGACAAGTTAATAGAACAAGTGATATAGAAAATTACCCTGGATTTAGCAATATAAAAGGACCTGACCTAGCATATAACATATTCGAACAAATTAATTATTTAAAAATAGAATATAAATTTGGTGATGTCAAAAAGATAGAAAGTCACGGTGAACTAAAAAAAGTAATAACTAGTGATAACGAATATATTTGTAAAAACATAATCATTGCAACTGGTAGAAGACCAAGGCAACTCGGGTTGGAAAATGAAGAAAAGTACTCACAAAGCGGAATAAGTTATTGTGCAATCTGTGATGGGCCGCTTTATAAAGGAAAAAAGACCGCAGTAGTAGGTGGTGGCAATAGCGCAGTGGAAGAAGCCGTTTATTTAGAAGGAATTTGTGAGAAAGTATATTTAATACACAAACGCGATAAATTCACCGCAGATGAGAAGGCTCAAAAGAAATTATTAGATTCTAACGTTGAAATAATATACAATAATGAAGTAATAGAATTTTTGGATACTAATGGAAAGTTCTCAGGCATAAAATTAAAAGATGAAAGAGAAATAGAAGTCGATGGATTGTTTATATATATTGGAAATACGCCAGAGACAAAATTTTTAGAAAAATCTGATGTAATTACTGAAAATGGTTATGTTATTGTCGATGAAAACATGATGACCAATATAAAAGGCATTTATGCATGTGGAGACGTAATAAAAAAAGAGTTTTATCAGATTTCTACCGCTATTGGAGAGGCGACTGTCGCTTCTTTATCAATTAAAAAAGACTGTTGATAAGTCTTTTTTTCTTTTTGCTAAAAATATAGTATAATTAAATTGGTGATTTTATGAAAAAAGTTGTTGTTTTAGGTGGCGGGACAGGGCTGTCTACTTTATTAAGAGGATTGAAACAATTCCCAATAGAAATAAGTGCTATAGTATCTGTGAGCGACGATGGTAGAAGTACAGGTAGATTAAGGCAAGAATTTAAAACTCCTGCTGTCGGTGATATAAGACAAGTTCTAATATCCTTGTCTGAAACGGAGCCTTTAGTACAAAATTTATTAAACTACAGGTTTTCAACTACAAGCGATTTAAACGGGCATACAATAGGAAACCTTCTGCTAACGGCTATGTCAGATATAACTGGCAATTTATCAGGAGCCGTAGAGTCATTAAGTGATGTTTTTAATTTAAAAGGGAAAGTAATACCCTTAACAGAAGACGATGTTGTCCTAATGGGATTGATGACCGACGGGACTATTATTGAAGGTGAAAACAAGATAACAAGCGCCAACAAAAAAATAGATAAAGTTTATTACAAAAAAACTCCAACAATTAACAACGATGCAATAACTGCAATAAAAGAAGCAGATTTAATTGTTTTAAGTATGGGTAGTCTATATACTAGTATAATACCTAATTTAATTTGCCAAGACATAATAGATGCATTACATGCTAGCAATTCAAAGTTGATGTATGTTAGTAATATGATGACTCAACCTGGTGAAACAGATAATTTCACGGTTAGTGAACATGTTAAAGTACTAAATAGATATCTCCAAAAAAGAAAAATAGACATTGTAATAGCTAATAATGGAGAAATCAGTGAAGAATTAAGGAAAAAATATGAAATATTAGAGCAAAAAGACCCAGTCGAGATAGATTATAAAAAGTTAAAAGGAATTGAACTCATAGAAGATAATTTCATTTTAATAGAAGATGACATGATTAGGCACAACAACTTAAAATTAGCGTTCCACATATTTTCAAATTTAGTATAGAAGAGGTGATTTTATGTCATTTACAACTATTGTTAAAAACGAAGTTAGCAAATTAGACTTTAGTAGAAGTGACAAGATCACAGAACTATCGGCATTAGTAAACAATTTATCTAAAATTGACGATAATATATTAATTTCTACTGAAAACGCTAGTGTTGCAAGAAGAATTTTTGGACTAACTAAAGATTTATATGATATTACTCCTAAAATTTCTGTTAGGAAGACAAGCAACTTAAATAGAGGATATAAGTACGTGTTGTCAATTTATGATGATAAACTTCTAAGTTATTTAAATGTGTTTTCAAAAAATAGTATTCCAAGTGAATATTTAGTAGACGATGACGATTTAAAGCGGGCATATATAAGAGGGGCTTTTCTTGCATGTGGCAGTATAAACGACCCTAAAAAATCAAGATACCATTTAGAACTAATATTTAATAATGAAAATTATGCCAAGTTTATTTTGAACATATTAAATCATTTTAATTTAAATAGTAAAGTTTTAAAAAGAGATAAAAAATATATGGTCTATATTAAGGAAGCTGAAAAAATTAGCGACTTTTTAAAAATAATTAGTGCTAGTGAGTCACTTCTTTATTTTGAAGATATAAGGATATATAGAGATCATAAAAACATGACAAATAGATTAAATAATTGCGAACAGGCAAATGTTGATAAAATGATAAAGACGGCATCTGAGCAATTAAATGACATAAAACTAGTAGAAGACAAGATCGGACTAGAAGTTTTGAGTGATAAAGTTAAAACAGCGTGTATTTATAGGAAAAAGTATCCAGATGTTTCAATGTTAGAACTAAGTGAAATAATTAGTATAGAAACTGGAGAACCAATAACTAAGTCTGGATTAAATCATAGGTTTATTAAAGTTAAACAGCTTGCAAAAAAGATAAGAGAAAAAAGACAATAAAAGAAAAATATAGTATAATTATTAAAGAAGAGGTGTTACATGAAAGTTATATTTTTAAAAGATGTAAAAGGACACGGCAAAAAAGGTGAAATAAAAGAGGTTAAAGATGGTTTTGGGAAAAACTTCTTAATAAAAAAAGGTTATGCTGTACTCGCAACTAAAAACAGCTTAGAAATACTAGAAAAAAACAAGCAAGCGGAAACAAAGCAGCTTCAAAAAGCAAAAGAAGAAGCTAAGCAAATGAAGCAAAAGTTAGAAAAAGAAACGTTTGTTTTTAAACTTAAAGCTGGTAAAGAAGAAAAACTCTTTGGAAGTGTCAGTAGCAAGCAAATACACTCCAAGTTAAGTGAAAATGGATACGAAATAGATAAGAGAAAAATCAATATAGATGGAAATATAGATTGTGTAGGATATCATAACGTTGATATTGAATTACATAAGGGAATAACTGCAACTATAAAAGTTAAAGTTGAAAAAGAAAGTTAGGTGCAAAATGAACGAAAGAACAATGCCTCACAGCATAGATGCTGAACAAGCAGTTTTAGGGTCAATGTTTATAAATAAATATGCTTTGCAAAAAGCAGCGGAAGCATTAACTGCCGATTTGTTTTATTTAGGTAAGCATGGTAAAATCTTTAATGTGCTTTTGGATTTAGATGAAAGAAATGTGCCAATAGACATTACTACTGTTACAGAAGAATTAAAAAGAAAAGAATGGCTTAATCAAGTTGGAGATGTAGATTACTTAGGAGAAGTAATCAATTCTGTTCCAACAGCATCTAATATAGACGAATACATCAGGATAGTGAATGAAAAAGCAATTTTAAGAAGACTTATTGACGAAGCATCAAGTATAGCTAGTGATGGGTTTAATCCTAAAGAAAATATCAATGATGTATTAGATAAAGCAGAGCAAAAGATATTGAATGTAGTAAAAAATAGAAAAGCCTCTGAGTTTAGAACTATTCAAGAAGTTTTGAGTAAAACACAAGATGATTTAGAAAAACTAGCTCAAAACAAAGGTGAAATAACAGGACTAGCAACAGGATTTTATGAGATAGATCAATTAACGACAGGATTTCATGAAAATGAACTTATCATAATAGCGGCGAGGCCAGCTATGGGTAAGACAGCTTTTGCGCTTAACGTTGCAACTAATATTGCTATGAAAAGTAAGAGTACCGTAGCACTTTTCAACATGGAAATGGGTGCGGAACAACTAGCAATGAGAATGTTATCTTCAGTTGGTCAAATTGAAGGACATAAATTAAGAAGTGGAAAACTAGAAAATAAAGACTGGAAAAAAGTTAATGAGGCTATTAGTTTATTAGCTGATACAAAGCTGCATATAGATGATACCCCGGGTATGACAATTAGTGAAATAAGAGCTAAATGTAGAAGACTTGCAAGTTCAGAAAACGGGCTAGGAATTGTTATAATTGACTACTTGCAATTAATTAGTGGTTCTGCTAAATATGCAGGAAATAGACAACAAGAAGTTTCAGAAATTTCAAGGTCATTAAAAATGTTAGCAATGGAGTTAAATATTCCTGTAATAGCATTAGCACAGCTCTCAAGAAGTGTTGAATCAAGAGAAGATAAAAGACCGATGCTTAGTGACTTGAGAGAATCAGGTTCAATTGAGCAAGATGCGGATTTAGTAGCGTTCTTGTATAGAGATGATTACTATAGTAAAGAAAAAGACAGTGACACACCGGAAAATGTTAGTAAAAGTGAATTTATAGTTGGAAAACACCGAAACGGGCCGACTAAAACAGTGGAATTACTATTCAAAACTAATATGAGTACATTTGTTAATTATATAAAAAAAGAAGAATAGGTGATTTGTTTGAAAAAACTAAAGAACATTTTGATGATAGTCATTTTGAGTATTAGTATATTTTCGTTAGGGTTTAATTATAGACAAATACATGAGCCAAGCGTTCGATATCAAGTATATCTTGATGAAAAAATAATTGGTGTAATTGAATCTGAAGAAGAGTTATATAAAAAAATTAGAGAATCCGGGAATATTTATATGGATGAATATTCGGTGGATGAAGTATATGAACCGAATGGCCTTGAAATTAAAAGGGTAAACACTTTTAACGGCAAAGTTATAAGTGCTCAGGAAGTTTATGAATACATTCAAAATGAAAGACCATTTACAATCAATGGGTATCAATTCACATTAAGAGGTGATGAAGATACTAAAAGATTATATGTTACAGAAGAAGAAGTCTTTAAAGAAGCAATTTCTCAAACTATTAAAACTTTCGTAGGAAGTGAAGAGTACGAGGATTATTTAAATGATGCTCAAGAAGCTATTACTGACACAGGAAGTTTGGTAGAAACAGTTTATGTTGAAGAAAATATTTCTGTTAGGGAAACGAGAATCCCTGTTGAGGAAACTATATATACAGATCCACAGGAATTAGCTCATTTTTTA
>SKIH01000042.1 GCA_007116525.1 Bacilli bacterium | reverse complement strand
TTTATTTTTATTGAAACCACCCTTTAATAACATTTGAACTGCTACTTGAGGGTTCTGGGTTTGGCATATCGAATTTTATTAGAACCGGAACTTTAAATGCCAGTCCGAATCCAACACATGTTCCTGGTTGTAATATCCTAATCATCGACATGATTTCTTCTGTTATATTAGGAACCATATGTCTAATATGTTCAATATCTTTTGGATGTAACATTTTGAATATTAAAAAGTTATTACACTGTGATAGTGAAGTTTCCGAAAGTTCTGAAGGCCTTTGTGAAATAAGACCTAAAATAACTCCATATTTTCTACCCTCTTTAGTAATACGATCAAATATATTATAACCAAGAAGATGAATATCATTATCATTTTGAACATATCTATGTGCCTCTTCAAGAACTAAGTGATACGGCGACTCACCTCTAGAGTCAGAATCTTTAGCATAATCAAATATTAGCTTCGAATAAATCTTAACTATAGTTTTAGCAAATCTATCATCTATATAGTTGATATTAAAGTTTATAATTTGTGCTTTTTGTCCATTCAAAGCAGTAAATAAATCTTTTAAGTACTGTTCCTTTGTAACAAATTCAGGCATATCGAAATAAACGTTGTAATCCCCATTAACTAATGAATGAAGTCTAACTTTAAGCATATTTGCATCATCATAAACCTTGTCACTTTTCAAAACACCTTCTGAAATCAATGCAAAATCAAATGCATCTTTTAAATCAGATAAAGTATATTTAAAACTTCCATCAGGTAAAACTAAGTTCACTTCTTCTTGTAAAAACTTAGTAAAAAACTCCGATACTGCTTCCATTTCTCTAATTTTACCTGAAGCATCAAGTTGTAATAATTGTTTTATTGGTCTTGAATAACCCGGTTGAAAAATGATTGATTCTAGACTTAAGTCTTTAGTATTGTAAGTAGATAAAACACTATAAATCTGGTCTCTGATCTGCGCTGGTGGCCTACCTGATGAAAGTATATCTAAAATTGCTCTTGAAATAATATCTTCTTTTTGCTTTTGTGATTTTTCATCCCTCTTAGAAAAAACCGTAACTAATTTCAACGCTTTTTCAACAATCGGTATTTGAGTATGACGTTCTGCCCCTAAAAGCAAACAAATATCATCAACTGATAACAACCATAACGGTATTTTCATTATTTCAGAATTACCAAATTTTGTATTTGTAGTATATGCCTTGAAATTTATTTCAGGATTTTCTTTATTAAAATGCTCAAAAGCAGTGTGATACTCCCCATATGCATCAAATATTACTATATTCGCATTTCTTGCTTTATGTTGTTTTTTTTCGAAAAGATTTTGAAAAATTCTAGCAACACTACACGATTTACCACTACCAGTTGAACCGAAAATTGCAAAATGATTTGCAAATAGTTGATTTATATTAGCATTAACTTCTACATCTTTATAAACGGAACTTTTTCCAATTTTAATATCATGCATTTCATGATAATTAGATGATGATATAATCATCCCTACTTTTTCTTTTGAAATTAATCTTACACTCGCTCCAAAAGAAGGTTTATGAATAACCCCATAAACAAACTCATTGTTAAAAATTTCTCCTAATAAATTGATTTTAGCAACCCCATCAACGATATCAGCAATTTCACCGATGATTTTATCATCACCTTGTTCCATTACCACATGCAAGTTTACTAAACTCTGAAATTTTTCTAAATCAATATTTAACTTTAAAAAGACAGTATTTCTTTCTAATCCAACAATTTTTCCTAACATATGTAATACCTACCTTCTATATTATATTATACATAATTTAATATTTTTTTAAACAAAAAAAGCCAAACTTTACTTTGACTTTATATTAAAGATGTCCTTGTGTATACATCAATAGCATAATTAGTATGAATTCTAACTTTTCCAGATTTTGATGCTTTTACGAATCCAACTCCCTTAATTACGATATCTTTACCTTTTTTAAAATTAATTTCATGTACATAATCATAAGCTTCTTCTTTGTTTTTATAATATCTTTTAAGATTAAGCGCATTTGAAATATAAAAAGTCAAATTACAACTTTCCAAAACTTCTATAACAACAACATTTTCAACATTAATAAATTGATCGGACTTAATTTGAAAAGTCCTTGGCTTAATTGTTTTTTTAGGAACAATCTTCTTTATCAATTTGTTTTCTAATATATCAACTGCATCGCCTTCCTCAAGTGTACCTGGCGTATCATGAAGTATTAAATTTTCATTTATTATTATTTTAATATTATCGATAGTAGTAGATGTAAGTGGACTAGTAGTAATTTCAAAATCATTATTAGAATAATTATAAATTAACTTATTTATCATAGTAGACTTACCTGCATTAGTAAAACCCACAACATAAACATTTTTGCTAACTTTATATTTGTAGATCAAATTCAAAAGTTCATCAAATCTAAGATTTTTTTCACTGCTAATTATTATTTTTTCTAAATAATCATCATTGAAGAAATTTAATAATTTATTGTCATTTAGAGATGATGGAAATATATCTCTCTTAGTCAATACTAAAATAACATTGTTACCAATTTTCGATCTTATTTCTTCGATATTTTTCGGTATATTGAAAACGTCTACAACAAAAAGAACAAGATCGTCCGTCTTGTCAATCTCATGTAAAACATATGAAAACTCTTCGTTTGTTTTTGTTACTTTTTTGTATTCATTATAGTGTTTTATTCTAAAACACCTGTCACAAATTTCTTTGTTTTTATCGCTAACGTACCCGATTTCACTCACATCGCTAGTCTGCATTTTAACTCCGCAACCTAAACATTTTTCATTCATAATATTTACCTCTTGAAAACAGGTCTTTTTTAGATAATCTATTTACGATTACCTTCTCAAAAAATCTATTTAATTTTGTAAAAATGATATCTCTATTACTAATTTTATTTACTAAAATTGTTGTTATCCCAACAGTGTTTCCGCCAAGAATATCTGTTAAAATTTGATCTCCAACAATCGCTACTTCGTCAACTTCAAAATTGTACTTACTTAAAACTTTAACGAAATTTTTAGTAAAAGGTTTCATCGAACTAGCGTGATATTCAACACCTAGTCTAGATGAAAAAGGTTTAACTCTTTTTGAAGTTGAATTGGAAAAAATAATAATTTTAAAACCGATTTCTTCCAATTGTTTGAAAAGTTCAATATTTTTTTTGGTTGGTTTTGATTTATTAGCAGGTATTAAAGTGTTATCTAAATCAAACAAAATGCACTTTATTCCCCTTAACCACAACTGTGAATAGTCTATCGTGTATATACTTTTTTGATAAATATCAGGTATATATTTCTCCATATGGTGCCTCCTTTAAGATATTATAATTTTAGCACACAAACTTAACATTTTCAATTGAAACGCAATAATATGGTACAATATCTTTAGAGGTGATTTTATGTATGAGATTAATACCGACAAAGTTATAAAGGAGTTAAAGTTAGCTGTCATATCAGATTTACACTACGGATCAAAAACTAGTGAAAAGTATTTAAAAAAGGTTTTGGACAAAGTAGAGAACATCAGACCAACTCACATAATTATGCCTGGTGATATAATTGATGATGATAAAAAAATTAGAGATATAAATACTTTCTTATCTTTTTTAAAAGAACTTAGAAAAATTAGTAAAGTCATTATGAGTTTAGGGAATCACGATATTAGTCACTTTGAAAACGATGGATGGGTATCACAAAATAAATATGAATATTTTAATCAGATCGAAAAATTAGACGGAGTATATGTCTTAAACAATGAAATGATTTCAGATAAAGATCATAATGTTAATTTTATTGGTTATACCGAACCATACGAGAATTATAAATACAACAATAAAAAAAGCTTATTTCTAAGTGATATTAATGATGTTTTAAATCTCAAGTTAGAGGAAGACTCATATAACATATTACTTGCACACAATCCCACAAATTTTGAAAACATCAAAAAAAGCGAGGTAAACATTCTTGAAAATGTTGATTTGATTATATCTGGTCATATGCATGCGGGGTTAGTTCCGCCATATATTAGGCCGATTATCAACAAAAATGTTGGAATTATTTCTCCTAATAAAAACTTTTTCCCAAAAAAAACCACAGGTAAATTTAAATTAGAGGAAATAGACCATATAATTGCAAATCCTTATACTTTTTTACCTGAAAACACAAAAGCACTAAGACATTTTAATAAACTTTACCCACGAATGATTGATGAAGTGAAAATAAAAAGTAGATAATCAAAAAACTTCCAATATAAACTTGGAAGTTTTTTTTATTGAAAATCGTTTTTCGCTATTTGATACATTAGTATCGAAGTTGCGACACCTACGTTTAGTGAGTTCATTGTTCCATGCATTGGAACAAATATTTTTTGATGGGGGTTTTTATACCATAATTCATTTATCCCAAATCTCTCGTTACCAACGACAAGCGCCAATCTTTTAGGGAAATCTTTAACGAAACAATTTTCTCCTTCATCTGGTTCTCCAAGAAAAGGCTCGATTTCACTACCATTAAACAACTTTTGAGCAAAATCATATGAACAACTAATAGTGGGAATCTTAAAAATCATGCCCCTACTACTATGAATACATTTTGTATGACTAATATTAGTAACAGGGTCAACATTTATAACTAAATCAAAGCCCGTTGCAGCAGCTGTTCTATAAATAGTTCCGAGGTTACCTGGTATTTCTATTCTATCCGTCACTAATATTCTGTTGTACTTACTTATGTCTATATTATCTTTATCTATTTCCAAATCAGTTAAAGTTATGAGAATGCCAGGGGCATTTTCTTTAGTAGCAAGTGACAGAAAAGTTTCTTTTGATACTAAATAAGTTTGTCCGCAATTACTTTTTATCTTCCTTAATATTTCTTTAGTACTTTCCTTAGTTATTAATTCATCACAGTAAAAAAGTTCTCTTATATTAATTTTTTCAGATAAAATCAGCTCAATAATCGACAAATCATCTACTACAAAAAGATTACTATTATTTTTTCTAATATTTTTTCTTAAGTCTTTTATTATCCTGTTATTTTTAGAAAGTCTTTCTTCTTCCATGAAATCACCTCATCATTATACATATACCTTTATAATATCACAAAAATCTACATTACCAATTATATTTTATACAAATCTCTTTGAACAATTTAGTTTTTATTACATTTTTATTTATTAGGAATCTATTTCTGCAAATAAATCATAATCTTTATTATCAATATATAGTTTCAAAAATTCTCTTAAATCGTAACTCAAAAATTTACAATAATCTTTTCCTCGACAAAAATATTTTCCACCACATATCAAATAATATTGACAGTTTAAGCATTCCTCATCCATTAATAAATTATTTTTAATGCTACTATATTCCTTATTAATTACACTTTCACACTCTATCGCTTCAGAAATATGGGGCTTACGTTCTTTATACGGAGTTGCATTACAAACTCCAAGTTTCCCATCGGAAAAAACTTTTATACTGTTTTTCCTATATGCCTTGCATATATTAAAGCTTGGATTAGGAAAATCAACAATGAAATTATATTTAATAAGTGTTGGAATTGCTATTTTTAAGTACCATTCACTAAATTCAATATCAGACATTTTATTCTGATAATTATTAAAATCATAACTATCTGTATACGCAACTTGAATATAATTTGTTATGTCAAGGTTCCTAATATCCAAAACGAATTTTTCGAGCTCATAAGATTCTATAATCTCTCCCTGTTTAATTTTGTATTATTAATTATGGTTTTGATTTTTTTATTGAATTAAAATCCTTTAAATAGTATCTTCTTTTAGTTTCCGCTTCATTATTAAATGAAAAGTTATGAAAATTCGGTTCATGGATTTCATTTTATAATCCTCAATAATAAGAGGTATTAACAAATCAGAGTTATCTAAACTGGTTATCTGATTTAATAGTGTAATCGTAGAAAACATCCAACAATAACCAGATTTTTTTTGATCTTAAGTCGGAAAATTATTATTAAGAATCATATGCATAAAATTCTCCTTTAATGATGGCACCAATAGAATAATTTAATTCAAAATAAAAACTTCTAAAATTTACTTTTAGAAGTGATTTATTAACAGTTCTCTTTAATTTATTTTAAAGCTTCAATAAGCTCTGCTTTTTTCATTGTTGAATATCCTGTTATAGCTTTTTCTTTTGCTAACTTTTTAAGTTCAGCTACAGTCAATTTAGTTACATCCACTTTTTTTGGTGCTGCTTCTTTTTTAGCTTCCACCTTTTTAGGTGCTGCTTCTTTTTTAGCTTCCACCTTTTTAGGTGCTGCTTCTTTTTTTGATACAGTTTCTTTTTTGATTACTTTACCATCTAAAGCTGATTTTGCTAAATTAACAAATTCTGTGAATGTTTTTGGATTATCAATTGCAATCTCAGATAACATTTTACGGTTAACTTCGATCCCTGCTTTATTTAATCCATTAATGAACTTTGAATAGCTAATACCATTTGCTCTACAAGCAGCATTAATTCTTGTTATCCATAACTTTCTAAAATCTCTTTTTCTCTGACGACGGTCACGATAAGCATATTTAAGTGAATGCATCACTTGCT
>SKIH01000018.1 GCA_007116525.1 Bacilli bacterium | reverse complement strand
TTTGCTATTGCCATAAAGTAAGTATCCCAATCGATATAATCAGTTCTTTTTTTCATTTATCCTCCTAATTAAAACAAACTTAATTGACTTGATTCGTCAAGATCATCCAACATTTTCATTTTTCTCATCTTCTCGATTAGAGTCGATGAAACTTTACATCTTTTTTGCAAGTCTTCAATACTTAAGAATGGTGCTTTTTCTCGCTCCTCAACAATTTTCTTAGCCACTGTTGTACCAAGTCCATCAATCGATGAAAATGGTGGTACTAAAGCTTTATCATGGCTCCCTTTAACAAAATATGATGAATCACTCTTACTTAAATCAACATTCTCAAATTCAATCCCTCTGGCAGTTGCCTCAAGGGCTATTTTAAGTACTTCTTGAGTGTCTAATTCTTTATTAGAAGCTTCTTTACCTTTGTTTGAAATTTCCATAATTTTTCTTCTAATAGTATCTTTTCCTGCTATCATTGTCTCTATATCAAAATCGCTACATCTAACTGAGAAATAACCTAAGTAATACTCAAGGGCATAATGGACTTTAAACCAAGCAATTCTAAACGCGCTCATAACGTACGCTGCTGCATGAGCTTTTGGAAACATATATTTTATCTTATAACAAGAATCGATATACCAATCTACAATTCCAGCATCTTCCATTATTTTTTTAAACTCTTGCCACTTTTGTTCATCTTTGCTAGCTTTACCTTTTCTCACAAACTCCATTATTTTAAAAGCATCTTTTGGCTTAAGTCCGTTGTACATCAAGTAAACCATAATATCATCACGACACCCGATAACCTCTTTAAAATCACAAACATTGTTTTTTATTAGTTCTTGAGCATTCCCTAACCAAACATCAGTACCGTGTGATAGACCAGATAGTTTAATAAGTTCTGCAAAAGTCGTCGGTTTAGTATCCACTAACATGTTTATAGTAAAATTAGTTCCAAATTCTGGAACACCTAATGTTCCTGTTGGACAGTTTATCTCTTCACTAGTAATACCTAGTGGCTCTGGACTTCTGAATATACCCATTACCTTTTGATCATCAAAAGGTATTTTCATAATATCAACACCCGTTAAGTCTTGTAAAACTTTTAAAAGTGTTGGATCGTCGTGTCCTAAAATATCTAGTTTTAATATGTTTTCTTCTATAGCATGGTAATCAAAATGAGTAGTTTTCCATGCTGAGTTTGGATCATCTGCGGGATACTGATAAGGCGTAAAATCAAATGCATCCATATAATCTGGAATAACAACAATCCCCCCTGGGTGCTGACCGGTCGTTCTTTTAACCCCTGTACATCCAAGTGCTAGTCTCTCAACCTCAGCATTCCTCATTAATATTCCTTTATCTTCACAATATCCTTTTACAAAACCATAAGCAGTCTTTGCTGCAACCGTACCGATAGTACCTGCTCTTAACACATAATCTTCTCCAAATAACTCCTTAGTATATTCATGAGCTTTTGATTGATAATCTCCTGAGAAGTTTAGGTCGATATCTGGAACTTTGTCAGCATTAAATCCTAAGAACGTTGCAAAAGGCATATCTTGTCCTTCTTTTACCATCATAATATCACATTTAGAACATTTCATATCAGGAAGATCAAATCCTGATGAATAAATTGATCCTAGTGTCTTACCATCTTTCTCAAAAATACTCTCTCCACATTCCGGACATCTATAATGAGCCGGTAGCGGATTAACTTCTGTTATACCCATTAAGGTCGCAACAAAAGATGACCCAACAGAACCTCTAGAACCGACTAAGTAACCTTCGTCATTAGATTTTTTTACAAGCTTTTGACTAATCAAATAAATTACATCAAAGCCTCCTCCAATGATACCTTCGAGTTCTTTTTCAATTCTGTCTTTAACTAAATCTGGAAGATTTTCACTGTAAAGTTCATGTGCTTTATCATATACAATCTTCTTTACAATTTCCTCAGAATTTTCTATTTTAGGAGAAAATGGTACCCCTTTAGTGTCAATAATAACTTCTATAATATCTATCATGTCCGCTAACTTATTTGGGTTTTCGATAACTATTTTTCGTTTTAATTTATCGTCTATGAAGTTAAATCCTTCAAGCATTTCATTGGTAGTTCTAAAGTGCGCTGAAGGTATATCTGTAATACCTTTTCTAGATAACGGATGCCTTCCACCACCAGGCACTTTTTGATTTACAATTATTTGCCTGTATATTTTATCCTCTTCTGTCAAGTGGTGTACATCTCCAGTGGCAACTAAAAGTTTGCCACAATCTTCAGCCACTTTCATAATTTTAATCAAGTGGTCTTCTAGTTCTTTGTACGAAGCAAAACTTCCTGATTGGATTAGATGATCATAAAGCTTAATTGGTTGTACTTCTACATAGTCATAAAATGACACTACGTTGATTAATTCCTCTTCTGATTTAGAAGTAGCTTCTTTAAAAACTTCACTCTCATAACAACTACTACCTATTAACAATCCTTCTCTTAAATTACTAATTTCACTTCTAGGTATTCTAGGTGTTTTGTACAAATATTTTGTGCTTGCTAAAGATATTAACTTAAACAAATTTTTAAGTCCTTTTTTGTTTTTAGCAAGAACATTAATATGATATTGCTTACCAAATTTCAAAATCTCTTCTCTACCAATTAATTTTTCAAAATCTGTTAGTTTTTCGATATTTTGATCATGAAGCTTTTTTAACATCTTCATAAGAACTTGAGCCGTCGCCTCCGCATCATAATCAGCTCTATGATGGTTATTCTCATCAAACTCCACGTCATATCTTTTTACGAGTGCTGATAAGTTGTGTCTGGCATAGTTAGAGTCTAATACTCTTGATAGCTCTAAAGTGTCTATAACAGTGTTATTCACCTCACCTAAGCCATATTTCTTATATGCCATCTCTAAAAAAGACATATCAAATTTTGCATTATGGGCTACTAACGGTAAATCTTTAATATAATCTTTAAATTCTTTTATAACTTCTTCTTCAGAAGGCATACCTTTTAGCATATCATCCGTAATACCTGTTATTTCTGTTATCTTTCTAACTAACTTTCTTTTTGGGTCTATTAACTTAGAAAACTTAGATAATACTTCTCCGTTTTTAATTTTAACGGCACCAACTTCTATTATTTGGTCTCCCCCACCAGCATTAAAACCAGTAGTCTCAAAGTCAAATACTATATAAGTATTTTCTAAAATATCACCATTTGTTGGCTTTTTAACAACTTCGATAGTATCATCTATCATAACAAGTTCTGCTCCATAAATAACTTTAAACGGTTCTTCACCTTCTTTTAAATTTTTATTCATGGCCGTTACTGTATGAAATAAGTCTGGGTACGATTGAACACTATTATGGTCCGTGACCGCTACTGCTTTATGCCCCATTTTAGAAGCAATACTAATTAAGTTATTAGGTTTTATCAATCCATCCATTTGACTCATAAAAGTATGTGCATGCAACTCGATTCGCTTTTCTTCAGCATCATCTTTTATATCCACTTCTTTTGTATTAGACTTATTAACATCTCTTACATTTAAAACAATTTCTCCAGCAAAGTTATCATTTTTAGTATACCCTCTAAATTTATAATATTTGCCAATTTGTATTTTTTTCTTTAAATCTTTGTACAACATCTCATCTTTAGTAAATATTTTACAGTACATACTATCTACTTTATCAGTAACTTTCAACGTGATTATTTTAAAAGGAGTCTTCGGGGATTCAAAGTAATCCACATCAAAAACTAACGCATCTATACACACGTTGTTTTCCTCAGATATAATATCTGAAATTCCAGTTACTTTTGATCTTATTTCATCTCCAAAAATAACTTTTGGTTCTGTCCTTTTAACCGACACTTTAGAGTGCGTCTCTCTTTCTTTATTTATTTCAGCTTGTATTTCTTTGCTTTTAGTAGAGTCTATTTTTATATCGAAACTAGCTTCCTTAAACCCAGCTTTCCTAAGTTCTTTAATCATTTTTCTCTTTATAGTATCAAATTTCATTTCCTCTGCTCTGTTACTAATTTCTAGTTTTATTTCACACCCATCACAATCACATACGGAATCTTTATACATTTTTAAAAGAGGTGATTCTTTACTGTATTGATCTATAAAGTAATTAAAGTAATCACCAATACACTCATTGTTAACAACATTTAAGTCAAGTTTAATCTTATACCCCTTATACTTAAGTTTTAATTTATCACAAAAAACCGTATAAACATCTATCGGAAGATTTCTTTCTAAAGTAATAAAAAAAGTATAGGCGTCTTTGTTAGTATTACCTACAATTTTATCCAAATTACCACTCTTAAAATATTCATACATACTTTTATCAAGTTCAATTTGTTCAAGTAATGTTTTCAGTTTTTCATGCATATTATCACCTCTTTAATTATACCAAAATATATGGTTGAGTAAAAGAAAAAAGAACTTAAGTTCTTTTTTAGTTTGATTTAATTTCAACAAGTTTTTGGTAGTATAGCGCTTCTGCAACTGTGTAGTATGGCACAAACCATATAAGTGCTATACCTAAACTTACCATTGATAATATAATCCATGGAATAAAACTTAAGTGAAATATAAAAAAATCCATTTTATAACCTTTAATTAATTCTTTGGCTTCCTTTATAACAACACTGTTTGTTTTTGATTTATCCATAGCTTTAACATAGAACACCATGTAATAAATGTAACTTGCAATTATTCCTGGTATTATTAAAAGCAATGACCACAAGAATATAATTACTCCTACTATAAGCATTAGTAAAAAAAGCTCTAAAAGGTGAGTTTGAAAATCTTTCATTAATTGAATAAAGTCTTTTTTTACTCCGTTAGTAAGTGACACTACATAGTTTAGGTACGCTACTGAAAAAAGCACAGTAACTACAACATAAAGTAAGCTAAGCAATATAACGATAACATCCATAAACGGTGAAATTGATAAAATGTCTTCTAATATTTCTAAACCTAATGCAAAAATCATTAGCATCAAGATAGGCTTCCATATAAACATTTTATTTTGAAATGCTATTTCTTTTGCATTTCTTTTGATTTCTAATCTATCCATAATAATTCCGCCCTATTATAATAATACCATACAAAAAAAGAGTTTTCACTCCTTTATTATAAATATATATCTATTTTTATTAGATAAATCATTTTCTAGCTTTACTTTTGCACTTGGAAACTGTTTCTTAGCTAATGAAATAATATCATCAGCTTGGTCAAACCCAATTTCAAAAGCAATTATAAATTTTTTATTTAAGTATGCGCTAGCCTCACTTAATATTCGCTTGTAAAAATGAAGTCCATTGTCCTCTGCAAAAAGGGCAATATTAGGTTCGTTATTAAAAACTATATCTTCGATAAATCCAGCTTTTGAAATGTATGGCGGATTACTAATTATAATATCAAACGATTCATCGACATTACTGAAGATATCACTTTCAATAAAGTTTATATCAGCATCATTTAATTTAGCATTCTCTTTTGCAACCCTCAAAGCTTCACTAGATATATCTAATGCTACCACTTTAGAATTCAACTTCTTTTTCATGACAATAGCAATTGCTCCAGAGCCAGTACCTATATCTAAAATACAAGGATTACTAAAATTATATGCATTAACATAGTTTAAAGTTTTTTCTATTAATCCCTCGGTCTCAAATCTAGGAATTAGAACATCTTTATTAACTTTTATATTATATCCATAAAAATCAACATGACCTATTATATATTGAACAGGCTCGCCTGCCTCTAATCTTTTCAAAGCTTCTTTTTGTTTTTCTTTTGGTAAATGTTTTAATAAACACTCTTTATTATTCACTGCTAGTCAACTTCCTGTTTTCATCTTCAATAGTTAAAGCTTCAATAATTTGATCTAAGTCACCTTCCATAACTTTATCTAGTTGTTTTAATGTGAAAGAAATCCTATGGTCTGTAACTCTATTTTGGGGATAATTATAAGTTCTGATTTTCTCAGACCTATCTCCTCCACCAATTTTATTTTTTCTTTCTTTGCCTTGTTCTTCTATTTTCTCTTGTTCTAACTTTTCATATATTTTACTTCTTAATACTTTCATAGCATTTTCTTTATTCTTAATCTGACTTCTTTCCTTTTGACTCGAAACAACTACTCCTGTTGGAACATGCGTAATTCTAACTGCACTATCTGTAGTATTAACCGATTGACCACCAGCGCCACTACTTTTATATACATCTATTCGTAAATCTTCATTTTTAATTTCAACATCAACATCCTCAACTTCAGCCATACAAACCACAGTTGCGGTTGAAGTATGAACTCTACCTTGAGTTTCTGTCAAAGGAACTCTTTGAACTCTATGTGCACCACTTTCATATTTTAACTTAGAATAAACATTTTCACCTTTTATTAAAAATTCAACTTGAGAAAAGCCACCTGCATCAGATTCATCTTTATTAAGTTCCTCTATTTTCCAGCCTTGCTTTTCTGCATATCGGGTATACATTCTATAAAGGTCACCCGCAAAAATATTTGCTTCATCTCCGCCAGCTGCCCCTCTGATTTCAACGATTACGTTTTTGTCATCACGCTCATCTTTTGGAATTAATGCCTTTTTAATTTCATTTTCCATTTCCTTAAGCTCTTTTTCCGCTTCGTGTTTTTCTTCTTGAGCCATCTCCTTCATTTCAAGATCATCAAGCATCTCTTTAGCATCTTCAATCGTTTTTGTAAGATTTTTATATTTTTCATACAAATCATACGCTTCTTTAAGACGAGCTTGTTCCTTTGAAAGTTCAGTTAATTTTTTTATATCAGAAACCACTTCCTCCTGTGTTAACAGTTCAGTTATTTCTAAATATCTATCACTTAAATTTTTTAATTTTTCTATCATTATTTCCACCTATTTCAATTTAAACTACCACTATATATATTACCACAAAAAAGTAATAAAAAAAAGAATTAGAAATTATTTATCTAAGTCTTTTTCATCTACTATTGCCAAATCTTCA
>SKIH01000026.1 GCA_007116525.1 Bacilli bacterium | reverse complement strand
TCTTCTTCATCGTCAGAATCATCTGCCTCTTCAACATCATCTTCTAATTCTTCTTCAATATCATCATCAACATCATCTTCTTCTTTTGCTGACAAGTTCCTTTCTCTTAAATCCCATTCGAAATTATCAAGTAAGGTAAATCTTTTATCTAATGTTAATGAAGTATAGAAGTCCCCTATTTTATCTTCAAAAACACTATCGTTATAGCCTAATAATTTACAAACCTCTTTGAAAATACCAGGCGTGTTTAATGTTTTGCCTTTTTCCTTTAATATATGATATGAAATGTCAGTGTAAGACATCAGTTCTAAATCTTCTTTTGAAATATCTTTCAACATAATTACCCCTCCTTACATTTTTTCTGGCGCATCAATATTAAGTAGTCTAAGCCCTTCTTTTAAAACGACTGCAACTGCATATGACACTTCCCTTTTAAAAGCTTTGTCATTATCATTTCCGTCATTAATTTTGCAATTACCATAAAACCTATTAAAATCTTGTGCTAATGTCATAACATATTTAGCAATTAATGATGGATCATAACCTAACTTGGCCTTAACGATTATATCATTAAATTCATGCAATTTAAACACTAAATTCCAAATATATGAATTAATTTCAACTTTAGAATAATCAACTTTAAAATTGTCTTCACAATTTAAAAGAGACATTATTCTAGCATAAGTATATTGAACATAAGGACCTGTTTCTCCTTCGAATTTAAGTATATCTTCTAAGTTAAATTCGATGTCATTAATCCTATAGTTTTTTAAATCATTATATATTACAGCACCAATTCCAACTTGCCTACTAACTTCTTCAACATCGATATTATTGTCTTCTTTTATATATGATTTTGCCATTTCTTTAGCTTCTACAAGGACATCATGAAGTTTAACAGTCTTACCTTTTCTAGTAGACATCTTTTTCCCGCCTTGAAGAACCATACCAAAGTTTACATGATGCATATCGTCTGCAAAATTATACCCCATTTTATTAATAACAGCTTTTAATTGTTTAAAATGCAATGACTGTTCGTTTCCAACGACATATACAGCCTCATCAAAGTTATATGTTTTTTTTCTGTAAAATGCGGTTGCTAAATCTCTTGTTATATATAATGTAGCACCGTCTTTCTTCTTTATCAAGGCTGGCGGCATATCTTCTAAGTCTACAATATACGCACCTGCATCTTTCTTAAGAAGACCTTTTTCTTCTATTTCACTTATAACTTCATCCATCTTATCATTGTAAAATGCTTCTCCATTATATGAATCAAATTTATTAATTCCAAGAAGATCATAAGTTTTTTGAAACTCCTTTAATGATTCATCTCTAAACCATTTCCATAGTTCATAAGCTTCTTTATCACCATTTTCCAACGCTTTGAAGTAAGCTCTTCCTTCATCCTCTAAAGTTGGATCTTCCTCGGCTTTTTCATGAAACAAAACATAAAGTTTAGTTAATTCTTTAATAGGATTTTCTCTAACTTCGGCTTCATTCCCCCATCTTTTATAAGCACATATTAACTTCCCAAATTGAGTTCCCCAATCACCTAGATGGTTAACCCCTATTGTTTCATGTCCTGTTTTTTTAAGTATGTTTATTATAGCTTGCCCAATTGCGGTACTTCTTAAATGACCAACCCCAAAAGGTTTCGCTATATTAGGTGCAGAATAGTCTACAACTACGGTCTTATTATTACCGATATCACTTTTTCCGTAATTTTCTTTTTCAGAAGTTACTTTATTTAAAACGTAAGCAGTTAACTCTTCTTTTTCAACAAAGAAATTTAAATACCCAGACACTGTTTCTACTTTTTCATAATTATCAACTTCTATTTTTTCTTTAATATCATTTGCAATATTTACTGGACTGTTTCTAAGTTTTTTAGCAAAAACAAAACATGGTACCGCATAATCTCCCATACTTCTATCTTTTGGATACTCTACTACTATATCTTCTATGTCTATATTTTCTTTTAATATTTCATAAACATCGGCTTTTATCTTTTGTTTAATTTCCATTATAACACCTCATAATAAAGTTTAAGTTCAGTGCAAACATCTTTTGTGTTTAAACTATATTTAATCTTAACTAATCCTTCCTCTATAATAATTTCTTTACTTGTTAATTGCAAATCGATAGTGTATTCTTCTTTTTTTAATCTGTACATTCCTTTTTCGCTTGAAAAATCAAGCACTATTTCATAATCATCACAGCTCCTGATGATTTTAACATTATTATTTTTTAAATAAACTTTAGTATTTACACCTTCATTTTTATAAACAATAGTATTATCTTTTTTAATTCCTAAACAATCAACTTCCTGTATTAACAGATCGTCCTCTTTAAGCGTTGTATTTATTCTTACTCTCATAAATATCACCTTTTTTTATGTTGAAATTATAACACATATATTGAAAATATCAAACAAAAAAAGCTCATAAAAAAGCTTTTATTTAATTACGTCTAGTAAATCCCCTGTTTTTAACAAGTTCGCATTAGCATCATCTGTATCTAAATGAAGTTCTAAAGTGAAACTTTCATCTACCTTTAAAAAAACATTTTGCAAAATACTTCCTTTAATACCCTCGGCTTTGACGCTGACTTTGTCTATTCCCTCTAATCCATATTTAGAAACATCATCCGGCGTTAAGTGTATGTGTCTTGTAGCTATAATACATGATTCCTTCACTTCTATTTCCGCCTTATCAGATACTAACGTAACGGCCGCAGCATTTTTTAGGTCTCCCGAATCTCTCACAGGTGGATTAATGCCCAATTTATAAGCGTCAGTTTTAGAAATTTCAACTTGCGTATAATTTCTAAGTGGTCCTAAAACCCTTACATTTTCTATAATTCCTTTGTCTGTTTTTATATCAACAGTTTCATCACAAGCATAATGTCCTGTTTGGATTAAATCCCTTTTTTTAGTTAGGTCACCGTCGAATAAAACATTTAAAATATCTTCACTTAAATGAACGTGTCTATTTGAGACACCTAATTTAACTTTCACCAAATCACTCTCCTCTTTACAATTTTAACACGAAGTTATAATAAACTCAAAAACAATTGATAACAACCCTTTATTTTGGTATAATTTCTTTAGGTGATGATGATGATGTTAATAATACTTTCAATAGTAATTCTTGTTTTACTAATCTTAATGGTATTTGTATCTATTTATAATAAGTTTCAAAGCTACTTAGTTAGAATTAATGAAGCAGAGGCTAGTATAGATGCTATTTTAAGACAAAGATTCGATTTGTTAAATAGATCTATAAACGTTATTAACAGTCATATTGAAAATGATGAGGACAAAAAAAACGTCTTATCTATGATAGTTAAACTTAGATCTAGAAAAATATCTAACTTTGAACTAGATAGAATATTATATGATGCAATAAATGAATTTAATGAATATAAGGACTGCTATGCTGAACTTCATCATAATGAAAGTTTTATTAAAATAGACGCCAACTTAAACGAAACAGAAATAGAAATTTATGCACTTAGAAAATACTACAACGATGTTATTACCGGTTATAATAAATTAGTTAGAAAAATACCTTCTAATATCGTAGCAAAAGTTTTCAAGTACAAACTTAAGCCATACTTTGATGGCAAGGATATGGAAGATGAAGATATTAAAGATTTCAAATTGTAATAAAAAAAAACTACTTACGTAGTTTTTTATAATGCTTACAAATAATTTTAAGCTCACAACTTTCACAAAGCGGTTTCTGTGATTTACAATAATATCGCCCAAATAAAACTAATTGATGATGCAATCTTACTAAATCCTTTTTTGCAAACTTTTGATTTAACTTAAGTTCTATTTGATCAGGACTATCAGTCTCTTTTGCTAACCCCAAACGTTTAGAAACTCTAGAAACATGCGTATCAACTGCAATTAAAGGTTCGTCATATATATTACTTAATACAACATTAGTCGTTTTCCTACCTACCCCGTCCAAACTTTCCAAAAAGTCCCTGTCGTTTGGCATGCAGCCATTCTCTTTTAATTTATTTGCTATAGATATAATATTTTTAGCTTTTTTATTATATGTGCCAATAGGCCTTATAATATTTTTTATTTCATCTATATCTGCTGCAGCAAGTTTTTCTATAGTATCGTACTTTTCAAAAAGCAATTTTGTTACCATATTTACTTTTATATCCGTTGTTTGAGCACTCAACATTGTAGCGATTAACAGTTCATAGTCTTTTGTATAGTTTAGCTCACATTTAGCATCAGGTATTATTTTATTTAAATAATCTTTTATTAACTTAGTCTTCATTTAACCAATCATAATCAATTAATTCAGTGTCTGTTTCTTCATCATTTTTGACTTTATTAGAAACTTTGTCTAAGCCCTCTTTAGAATTAATGTTTTTCTTTTTCCACTCAAATAAAATTTTATCTATATACCTAAAATTAAATACTCCGTTATATACAGCTTCTGATAGAGCTAACTCTATTATTTCATCGCTAAAACCACTTTCTTGCCATTTCGATAAAATCTCATACTCCATTGGAGACAAATTTCTTCCAAATTCTTTTTCAAAAACTTCAAAAAGTTTATTTGAAACTTCTTTTTCTTCTTCATCTAACATTTTATATGCGATTTTCTCATAAAGTTTATCTATTTCAATACACTCTTCTCTAAATTTTTCAATTTTTCTAAATTTTAAACTTATAAACTCTTTTTCCTTTAAAGTGTTAACTATTACTAGCACTTCATTCATATCCATTGATAAATCATCACATATTTTTTTAGGGTTATATATACAGTCTTTACTATTTAAAAGATATATTAAAACAATTAAACTTTTCTCATCTATATCCATTTTTTTATAATTTAAAATTAGTTCTTTTGGAACATTCCAACTACTATCTTTTAAAATACTAATAACTTTTTCTACCATTTTATCACCAACTTTATTATACATCATTGTATCAAAAAAAACTACATAGTAGTTTTTTTATTTCGTCACATCGTCAATTTTTTCATTAACTTTGTCTAAAGCTTTATCTTTTTTTTCTTCGAAATCTTCTTTTATTTGTTCTTTTTTTTCTTCGAAGTTTTCTTTTGTTTCCTCTTTAAGCCTTTCAGTTTTACCTTCTAACTCCATTTTAGGATCATCGATTTTTTTCCCGACTTCTTCTTTTGTTTTTCCAAACAATTTCTTAAAAAATCCCATGAGAAACACCTCCTACTATAATTATACTATAAATCAAGGGTTTCTGACAAATTGTACTTTTGAAGCATGTCACTGGCCATCTTATCATCTATAGCAATAATTTTATTGATTTCTTCTCTAACTTTGTTAGATGAAATGTTATTTACTAACTTAGCGTGCTTACTCATTTGATTTGACAAATCCTCATTTATATCAAAAGACAACTTAATACTAAACCTTATAGCCCTAAGTATTCTTAAAGGATCTTCTATAATACTTTCATGAGAGTTTTTGACAGTCTTAATAACTTTGTTATCTAAGTCTTCAATTGCACCAAGCAAATCAACATAATTGCCATTGCTATCGATTGCAAGAGTGTTAATGATGAAATCTCGGCGCTTTAAATCATCAAGCAAGTTACTAACATAACATATCGTAGGCATTCTTTTCTCATCATAACAAATATCTTTTCTAAAAGTAGTCACTTGATAAATATTACTCTTTAAATAAATATCGACTCTACCAAACTTTTTATGTGATAAGTCTGTTGTTTTAAATATTTTCGCTGTTTCTTCAGGTTTAGCACTAGTACAAATATCAAAATCATTACTTTCGATACCCAAATACTTATCCCTTGGATACCCCCCTACAATATAGGCATCAAAGTTATTTTCTTTTAGTTTATTCAAAATATATACTGCATCCTCATACATGTATATCACCTACTTCTTATATAATCTACTAAAGAAACGCTGTCTATTTCTAACATGTTGTTGGCAACTTTACCAATAAAAACATCAGGCTTAACATTCGGACCGTGATAATCACTACCACATGATACTAACAAATCATATTTGGTCGCTATTTCAAGCAGTTTCTCGCTGTATTCTGTAGATTGTTTACTATGATACACTTCGATTCCCATAAGACCGTATTTTTTTAATTCACCAATATATTCATCTAACTCATCAATTGTTTTTTGAAGAAATATAGGATGTGCTAATACAGGCACCCCTCCGGCATCTTTAATAAGAGCAATAATTTCTTCTCCACTCAAATAATTAATCGCATTTTTAATGTTATTGTGAGCTTCTATTAAGTATTTAGCAAATGCCTCCCTAACACTACTAACATAACTATGCTTAATAAGCAGTTTTGCTACTTCGGGCCTTCCAACATTGCCCTTTTTATTTAACAATGTTGCTTCCTCTTCCTTTGAAAATTTAATTCCAAAAACTTCACTTAAATAACTCAGTAGCATTTTAACCCTAAATCTAGCAAGATTATCTTGATTAACTAACTCTTTTTTTAATTCTTTATTATTCAAGTCAATATCGTACCCTAAAATATGGAGTTCTCCTTTTTCTATATACGCTGTCATTTCGACACCAGTAATAAACTCCATTCCCTCATCTAAATGATCCATGATTTCAAAGTTTCCTAAAATGTTATCATGATCAGTTAATGAAAATGTCTTTACTCCACTCTCTTTAATTAATTCAACTACTTTTTTTGTGTCGTAGTCTCCGTCTGATATATAACTATGTATATGCATATCTATTTTGTTTTTCATTTTATCACCATATTTATTATAACATAAAAAAAGAAGACTTTCGTCTTCGTTTTTTAGTTTAAAGCTTCTTTTAACTTTGAACCAGGCTTAATAGTAACAGCAGTTCTTGCTGCAATTTTAACTGGCTCACCAGTTTTTGGGTTACGTCCCATTTTTGCTTCTTTATGTTTAGCGTTGAAAGTAGCGAATCCAGTTAATGTTACTTTACCTTCATCTTTTAATCCTTTTGTTACTCCTTCAACCATAGCATCGTAAGCTCTTGCTGCGTCTGCTTTAGTTAATCCTGTTTCTTCTGCAATAAATGCAACTAATTCTGTTTTTGACATAATATATACCTCCTTATTATAAACCTTTTGGCTTATATCTAAAGAATAGCACTAAATTAAGAATAAATCAAGTTTTTTCGTTATATTCCAAGGAAAAAGCTGCTTTTAAGGG
>SKIH01000045.1 GCA_007116525.1 Bacilli bacterium | reverse complement strand
GTATAATATTTTCAAATTTTAAAGTAAAGCCTGTTAATACGCTTAAATTATCAATTATAGTAAGTGAATTATTTCCAATAAACTCTCTTATAACACCTATCACAACCATAGTTATCACAAAACCAGAACCTACACCTATTGCATCTAAAAAGCTCTCTTTAATACCGTTTTTAGAAGCTACTGCAAGTGCTCTTCCCATAATTAAACAATTAACAACTATAAGAGGTAAATATATACCTAAAACAGCATGTAAATCAGTAGTGTAATTAAACATCAAAATATCTAATATTGTAACAAAAGTACCAATTATTAAAATAAATACCGGTATTCTAACATTTTCAGGAATCAGCTTCCTAATTATAGAAATAGTTACATTTGAAAATACTAACACTATTAATAATGAAAACCCCATAACATAAGAACTTTCAATAGTGTTTGATAATGCTAGTGCTGTACAAAGACCTAAAACAAGATTTAAAAGTGCATTTTCTCTAAATATTCCGTCATAAATTCTTTTCATTGTCACCCTCCTACATCACAAGCATGGTCACTAAATATAAAAGTAGTGAACATACAAATCCTGTTATTGTTAATGCTAGTACTGATTTAATTTTTTTATTCTTCATTATTGAAATCCTCCAATACTATTAATAACATCTCTTTCATAGCATCACTCGTTATAGTAGCACCGCTTACTGTATCGAGTTCTTCTTCTAATAAATAATTTTCTTTTAAATAATTAATATAATCAGCTTCCTCGATATCTTGATAGTAACTCTCGCTATGTGAAATCACTTCATAATCTATTAATTCGCCATCACTATTTAAAGTTATACTAGCAACTATATCTGCTACAAACCCTTTATTTTTAACTTCATAAATAATTAAGTTGTCTTCTTCAACCTTATTTAATATTTCATAATCTTTTTCTATTTCACCAGATATATCAGTAAAGTCACCTTCTAAATAATCTTCTAAAGTATTAATTAACATCCTCTTAAGAGCATCACTTGTTATAGTGGCATTACTTACTGTATCGAGCGTTTCTAAATTATCTTGTTCTTCGAATAATACATTTACATAATTAGCATCACTAATAATGTGCCAAAAGCTTTCATTATGATTAATTATTTCAAACTCTATAATTTTTCCATCATCAACTAAGATAGACGCTATTATATTACCAACATAACCTTTTTGACTAACTTCATAATAAACACCCTCATCAGTTTCTTCTCTATTAATAATAGTGAAATTTGGATCCATTCCATCTTCTTCTTTAGTCGATGCGTATCCTACATAGACTGGTATTAATATTATTAGTAACAACGACACTGCAAGTGGCGCAATAAATTTCTTCATGTTAAAATTTGCTTTGATTCCAATTTTATCTATTATAAATACAAACATATTCATAGTTAAAATACTAGTTAAAACACCTTCTGGTTCGGGTGTTAAAAATCTAAATGTAACAGTTAGAATTCCTAAAAAGAAACCATACAAAATGTGTGCCTTTTTAGTAATTGGACTAGTTACTGGGTCGGTTGCCATAAATATAGCACCGAACATTAGACCTCCACTAAATATGTGGAATAATGAAAACCACAAATATTGGCCGTGGAATGCCCCTATTATAAAAGTCATAACAAATACCGTTGCAATGTAAGTTATAGGAATTATAAATTTAATAACTTTTTTATACATTAAAATAAAAAGTCCGATAATTGCAAATAAAGCACTAGTCTCACCAAGTGAACCAGGTATAGTACCTAAAAAGAAATTAAATAAATTTCCATAAGGTCTAACAACACTATCATAATCCCAAGCATTAGTTGTCGAAAAATTAGAAAGTGGTGTTGCAGAAGTAACCGCATCTAATTCACTCAAATTAAGATATCCACCATTACTTATAATGTTTGCACCGTATGCACTAAAAATAAACAATCTACCTATAAGAGCTGGATTGAAAATATTTTGTCCAAAACCTCCGAAAATCATCTTACCTATAATGCTTGCTATTGCACTACCAACAACAACGATAGAAATCGGTGTATATAATGGAAGTGTCAATGCAAGAAATAACCCAGGCAATGCTGCGTAAGAATCCTTTAAACTAGCTCTTAAATTATCTTTTTTTAAAACAAATTTCATATATAATGTTTCCGACATCATACTTGTAAAAACCGCAATCAAAATAATAAATATCGGTCTTAACATTTGGATAAATGTAGCATCTTGATTCAAATATGGTACTAATCCATTTTTTAAAAAACTAAATATAATTAAAGGTATTAATGCTAAAATTAAATTTTTCATTATGTTATTTGTATTTTCATCTGACTTTTGAAAAGTTCCTACCGTTTGATAAATTTTTGTCATTTAACTGCCTCCAATTTCTTTTTTTGCTTCTCTTACGTATTCTCTAATTGGAATTTTAGCAGGACATATATAACTACATAGCCCACACTCAACGCATTTATCTGGTCTTAGTTCTTTCAACTTATTTACATCTTCAAGAGCATCTTTAATTAAAACAGGTGAGATTTCAGCAGTACAATAACTCATACATTTCCCACATCTTAAACACGATGTTTTTTCTTCTTGTTTAAAATCTTTCAGTACTAAAATATTATTAAGATTTGGAGACATTACTAAATCATCATTTGAAATAGACTCGCCCATCATCGGGCCACCTGCTACGATAGTTATATTATCAGATGTATAACCTGATAGTTGATCAACTATGTCTTTAAAAAGCATACCTGTTTTAACAACAAAGTTAGTTGGTTCTTTTATACCGTCTCCAGTTACTGTAATCATTCTTTCAAATAATGGCTTGTTTAGTTTCAGCACTTCATATATCGCATAAATGGTTGAAACATTGTTAACAACGATCCCTTTTTCTAAAGGATATTTTTCATAAGTTATATTTTTAACTTCTTTTATAATGTTTTTTTCATAACCCATAGTATAGTGATCACTTACAAATTCAACTCTTATTTTTAAATAAGTTCCCACAAAATCTTCGATTGCATCTTTTAATTTCTTGTTCTTTGATTTTATTACAATAATAGCTTCTGGAATATCAAAGATTTCTAAAATAGCATCCGTTGCTTCTAATATTTCTTCGATTTTAGTCAAAAGTATTTTTTGATCAGCCGTAATATATGATTCACACTCAACAGCATTAACAATTAATGTGTTTATTTGTTTTTCTGTAGAATATTTATAATAAGTTGGAAACGCTGCTCCACTTAATCCTACTAAACCAGACTCCTTTAATTTATCTAAGAAATCTTGTTTTGACATATCACTAATTTTTTTATCAGTTTTTTCAAATGTTTTATCTTCTTCTGTTTTCTTAATTAAAACACATCTAACTTTTTCATTAGTTAAATAAGTTTTTTCTTCAAACCCTAAAACTTCACCAGTAATAGATGAAATGACATTTGTTTTAAAGTCTCCTTTAGTATTAGCGATTTTTTGTCCTTGTGAGACAAAATCTCCTTTTTTCACTAATGTTGTAACATTAGTATCCTTACCCACTACTAGTGGTATATAAAATAAATTTCCTTCATTTATATTTTTGATTCCTCCATTAAAAGAGCATTCTTTCTTATCAGGTACTTTAACGTAAAACATATACTCCTCCACTCTAACAATAATTATACTATCTTTACATTTAAAATAAAAGGTGAATGTCTGTTTATTTACAAAAAAAGATTAACATTGTTGTTAACCTTTTATTAAAGTTAGTGATACTTTCTTCTTTTCAAGCGAAACATCTTTTACATAACATGTAACTATGTCACCAACACTAACTACTTCACTTGGATGCTTAACAAATCTATTCGTTAAGCAAGATATGTGTGCTAAACCATCGTTTTTTAACCCTATATCGATAAAAGCTCCAAAGTCCACAACGTTTCTAACTGTACCTTGTAGTTCCATACCTATTTTTAAGTCTTCTAAACTTAAAACATCTTTCTTCAAAAGAGGTTTTGGCATACTATCACGTGGGTCCCTATTAGGCTTTTTAAAGTCTCTTAAAATGTCTTCCAATGTATATAAATCGATAATATTTATAAACTCATTTTTATTTAACATATTAATTTTTTCTTTAATACCTTCTGTTCCAATATCTTCCATGCTAGCATCAATTCTATTTAAAACCAGTTGTGCTTTTTCATAACTTTCAGGATGGATTGATGTTTTATCAAACAAGTTACTAGAAGATGGCACTCTAATAAAACCAATAGCTTGTTCATATACTTTATCACTTAAAACCTTAGTCATTTCTTCTCTACTTTTAATTTCTTTCTTATCCTTCTTATATTTCATAATTTTTTTAATATATGTTTTATTTAATCCAGATACATAACTTAATAAAGAAGTAGATGCACTATTTATATTCACTCCAACATTATTAACTACTTTTGTTATAGTGAAATCAAGTGAATCTTTAAGTTTTTTGGAATTGACATCATGTTGATACATTCCAACACCAATGCTTTCTGGATCGATTTTAACTAGCTCTGCCAATGGATCTTGAAGTCTTCTACCAATACTTATTGCACTTCTTTGCTCCACACTTAAATTTGGAAACTCCTCGATTGCAAGTTTAGATGCAGAATATACAGAAGCTCCCGCTTCATTTACGATAATATACTCTACATTAAGGTTATTATCTTTTATAATATTTGCTAATAACTCCTCACTTTCCCTAGAGGCAGTACCGTTTCCAATTGCAATAATGTCTACATTAAATTCTTTGACTAATTTAATTATTTTACTAACTGCTTCTTCCTTTTGATTTTGAGGCATATGAGGATATATAACGTCTATATTTAAAACATCTCCATATTTATCTAAAACGGCAAGTTTACATCCTGTTCTATAAGCAGGATCTAACCCTAAAACTATCTTCTCTTTCATAGGTGGTGTCATTAGTAAATTTTCGAAATTGCTTTTAAAGTTTTCAATTGCTGCCTCTTCTGCTCTCTCCGTCAACTCACTTCTTATTTCTCTTTCGATGCTAGGTTTAATTAACCTTTTGTAACTATCTTTAATAGTATTTTCAAAAAAGTCAGTTAATAACTTATTTTCTTTCTTAACAAAATTAGAATACAAAAAAGTTAAAATAATTTCTTCTTCTACTTTTATTGATACATTTAATACCTTTTCTTTTTCTCCCCTATTCATTGCAAGAATTCTATGTGGTTTTTCAAACTTAACATTAAATGAATAATCATAATACATTTCATATACTTTATCATCATCTTTAGAGTTTTTCTTTAAAGATGCACTAATAGATCCTGTATTAAAAGTATTGTTTCTAATCCACTTTCTATAATCAGGACTGTCACTGATTATTTCAGCAATAATAAATGATGCTCCTTCGATTGCCTCATTCACTGTTTTAACTTCTTCATTCAAATATTTTTTTGCTAATACTTCTAGTTTTGTATCAATATTAAAAGTTAATATTTCTTTTGCAAAAGGCTCAAGACCTTTTTTAATTGCTTCTGTAGCTTTTGTTTTCTTCTTCTCTTTATAAGGTCTGTATAAGTCTTCAACATCTACTAATTTAGTACACTTTAAAATGTCTTGTTTTAACTTGTCATCAAGCATACCTTTTTCATCAATTAACCTAATTACGTCTTCTTTTCTTTTTAATAAATTAACTTGATATTCATAAATTTCATTTATTTTTCTAATAACTTCTTCATCAAGACCACCAGTTTGCTCTTTACGATATCTAGCTATAAAAGGAATGGTTGCCCCTTCTTCCAACATCTTTAATGTTTCACTTACTTGATTTTGTTTTATGTTTAATTCGCTTGCTAAATTTTTTAATATAATTTCATTCATTGCTATCTCCTACTTCTTTTCTTTCTTATTTTTGTAAACGGATGCACTACTAATAATAGTATCCCCGAATTTGCCTCTTATTTCATCTATTGTTTTATCAATAGTTAGTTCTTCTTTAATATTATCTTCACTCTCAAATATCGATAATTGATGAGTTAATGAATCAACGAAGTTATAAGTAGTAACACCTACTAACCTTACATCTTCACCACTATATACTTCTTCAAATAGTTCTTTTGCATTTTCCAATATTACTTTAGTATTATTAGTTGGGTTTTTTAATTTTCTTTGTTTAGAATAAGTTTTAAAATACGAGCTTTTTAAGTTTATAGAAATGCCACATGCATATTTTTTTTCTTTTCTAAGTTTACTAGCAACTTGATCAGTTAACATTTCGAAAGTTTTAAAAATTTTGTTTAAATCATTAGTGTCTTCCATAAAAGTTATTGATTTCCCAATAGACGCGTTTTTAGATACCGATTCTACTACAGGATCATAATCTATCCCATTAGCATGCATTCTCATTTTAGATGCTTGGTTTTTGAAAAACCTTCTCAATAATGCTTCGTCTGCTTTAGCCAAATCACCTATAGTATTTATATTTAGTTCCCTCAGTTTTAAAGATGTTTTCTTCCCAATCCATAATAATTCAGATACATCTAAAGGCCACATCTTATTTTGTATTTCATCATTAAACAAAGTATGTATTTTATCTGGCTTTGAAAAGTTAGACGCCATCTTAGCACATAGTTTATTATTACCTATTCCTATATTGACAGTAAAACCTAAAGTTTTTTTAATATCATTGCTTATAAGTTTAGCAAAATCATTAACATTTTTATATAAATATTTTACATTTGTAAACTCTAAAAAGCACTCATCAATTGAAAACTTTTCGATATCTGGACTATATTTATATAAAAGTTCAAACATATCACTAGACATCTTTTGATAAACATCAAAGTTTGGAGGGTAACTTTTAACATTTTTATCTTTTAAAAGTGCTTGATACATAGTCTCACCAGTTTTAATACCCTTTTTCTTAGCCGGTGTTGATTTTGCTAAAACAACACCACGCCTTGAATGAGCATGGCCCCCAATTACTGATACTTCTTCTCTTATATCTTTTTTGTATCCTTTTTTTATCATATCGACAGCAGTCCAAGATAAAAAAGCATTATTTACATCAATATGTAGTACTAATCTTTCCATACAACCACCTATGTTATTATAACATGAACTGACAGTGACATAAAATAAAAATAAGGTATTTCTACCTTATTTTTCTACTTTGTATATTGACTTGGTGGGTCAGTTAAAACTTTTTCAAATTCATAAACAAACTTCTCATAATCAACACTTTTAACTTC
>SKIH01000024.1 GCA_007116525.1 Bacilli bacterium | reverse complement strand
AAGACCATGAGTCTACATTAAAAGTGTCTAATGACGAAAAAATAAGTAATGGTATGTTAAACAATTGGCTTAAAAAATATTATGAAAAAGGTGAATATGGATTAATAAACAAAAGAAAACCAGGAAATCCATTAATAAAACATTCATCAAGAAAAAAGTTAAGTGAACTAGAAAAATTAGAATATGAAAATATGAAGTTGAGGATTGAAAATGAACGTTTAAAAAAGGGGTACATTGTGAAAGGAGATGGTCAAAGCAAACAATACATTTCTATAAGAAAAAAGAATTTGAAATAGTCGAAATACTATCAAAGGAGTTTTCAATAAAATCTCTATGTGATTATATGAATATATCTAGAAGTGGTTACTACAGATGGTCAAACAATAGAGCTAAGTGGAGGCAATATAAACAGGATCGCATTGATTTAGAACAATATGTAAAAAACATTCACAACAAATATCCGTCATACGGTTATAGAAGAATAAACGGATTAATAAGAAATAAAACTGGTTGGATTATTTCAGATCATCAAGTTCATAAATGTTGTAAATATTTGAATATAAAATCAAAAGTAAAAAGATATAAATGGATAAAACCCAAACACGAGAGACTAGATTATCCTAATATAATAAAAACAAACTGGAAAACAACAGGACCTTATCAAAAGATAGTTTCAGATATGACTTGCATTCCTTTTAAGGGTAAGTTATACAACTTAACATTTTATCTAGATGTATTTAACAACGAAATACTGAGTTATAACCTTAGTGATAAAAACGGAGATGTTCGCACATACTACGAGGGGTTAAAGGATTTATTAAGTAAAATAAAAGAAGAACAACCTAAAGAGGTTATTCTTCACACAGACCAAGGAGCAACATACTCCTCGAGGATGTTTGCAGACATCCATAAAAATTATAACATAATTCATTCAATGTCGCGAGCAGGAACGCCAACAGACAATCCAGTTATCGAATCAATAAATGGTTGGATTAAAGAAGAAATGAACTGTGACTTCAATTATAGGGAATGTGACAATTTATTCGAATTCATTGATGAATTTATTCATTATTTTAACAATGAAAGACCTTCATTTAAGTTAAAATATAAAACCCCAGTTCAATATAAAATTGATCTAGGGTTCTAAATTCTTTTTATCTGTCTACTTTTCGTTGACTATTTCAATAATACATCTCTTTTTTTATAAGTTTTTACTTTGGTTAAATCTTTTTTGTAAATTCTCAAGTCTTTCACTCAATCAATCTTCTTTAACAAAGTAAATTATCACACAAACAAGGTTTGTTACAAAAAATAAAAAACAGCTGTTATGCTGCTTTAGTCTTTGCTTCAAAATATGTTTGTGGTGCTGCTGCTTCTACAGATTCATAAGCGTTAGGATGTCTCATCAAACTCTTATTATCAACACTACATAGTGCAAAATCATCCATTATTTCTGCTGCTACTTCTTTAGAAACACCATTTTCTTCTAAATGGGCAAACAATGTCTCTTGAATATCATTTTGGATTTCTCCTAAAAACTTTCTTTCATTTTCATTATTATACTTATTATCATAATCAACCATATGAATAAGTTTTTTATCAACCATTGCTAGCTTTGCAAAAGTAACTGAATCACTAGTTAAATATGCTTTTAAAAGTCCATCTAAATCACTTCCAACCATAATTAAGTTAGAAATTACTTTTTTCTCATCAATTTCTTTATTTTCTGATGCATCACCTACTATAGTTTCTGCCAAAAGGCTTCTAACACCTTCATCAAAAGCAGATAGTTCAGGATACTTATTTAATCCTGGTTCTTTACTTTTATCGTTGATTAACAATAACATTAACTCTTTGGTGAAATTGTATTCAAAATCATCACCTTTATCTTTAGAAGGGTTGATTAAAAATACGTTGTTTTCCCAATCGTATTTCATAAGTGAATCGATACTCTCATCCTTTTTACAGTCAAATGTTGATAGGTTTTCATGAACGACATCCATATTTAAATGTTCATCCATTCCCAATTCCACAATTAATTTGTAAATATTCTCAACACTATCTGCTAAAGGACCTTCTAAATTTTTGTTTGTAATAAGCATATAACACCTCTTTATTGTTTTTTATAAAATTCTAAATACATCTAAAATATAATAAGTAAGCGAAGAAACTAAACTAGTTAATAAGCCACCCCATAAAATATCAATGATAGTTACTTTAATAGGCCAATCTTTTAAAGTTGCTAAGTTGGTCAAGTCATATGTAGCATATGTAATAGCTCCAAATGCAAACCCTGCAATTATTGCATACATTATATCTTGCTTTTCAACAGCCGGATTTATAACAAAGAACACTACTGCTGCTATAAACAAAACATAAAACACGATCGCTGCCACAAAGTTAACATTTTTAGCTAACAAATGTGATAATTCTTTCTGATATAAGTCTTTTGCAATAAATCCTAACCATATATAATCTAGGATAAGAAAAATTACCAAAGCTACGAAATACATTTTTAAATAACTCATATTATATACCTCACAATCTAACATTTCAAGATAAAACTTAAAACTTTACACTAATTATTTTTTAAGTGAACATCCATTTGTGGGAAAGGAATTTCAATTCCTTTTTTATCAAATTCTTCTTTAACTTTTTCTTGGACATCATAAAATGCATTCCAGAAATCTTCTGTTCTAGTCCACCCTCTAACTCTATAATCTATAGAACTATCACCGTGACTAAGCATCTTGACTAAAGTTGGTTTTGACTCATCATCTTTTATAACACTCTCGTGTTTATTAATAATATCTTCCAATATTTTCTTTACTTTTTTATTATCGGAACTATATGAAACCGAGAATACTAAATCGAGCATCCTATATTCTTGCTCAGTAAAATTTATAATGTTATCATTTGCTAGTCTACCATTTGGAATATAAACGATCTTATTATCTATAGTAGATAATTTAGTATATAAAATTTGTATAGCTTGTACTGTTCCCATAAGTCCATTAGATTCAACAAAATCACCAACTTTAAAAGGTCTCATTGTTAAAAGTAGCACTCCACCCGCAAAGTTAGATAGCGAACCTTGAAAAGCAAGTCCAATTGCAAAACCTAGCGAAGCTAAAACAGCTACAAAACTAGAAACATCTACTCCTAAAATAGATATCATAATTATACCTAAAAATATTTTAGAAAGAGTATTGAAAAGCGAGCTTATGAATGGCTTTAACGTTTCATCCAAAGTTGTTTTTTCTAAAAATCTATTTAATCTTTTTGTAAAAAACCTTATAGAGTTTAAACCAACTGTAAGAACAATTATAGCAAGCACTAAAGATTTTACGATTGGAGTGAAGAACTCAAATATCATAGCAGTATCCACATTTATCACTTCCTTTAAGTTATTATTATAACACATATGTGTACTTTTTACCAATAAAAAAAGTTAATTTTTTTAACTTTTTTTGTAATCATATTTAATAAAGAATATAGCCACTAAAACAAACGTGATTGCATACATTATTAACGCTGTATATGTGATTGAAAAAGCCGCCAATGAAAACAAATACATCGAATAAAACCACGCGTTTGCAATCCAAGTAAATAAGATGTTTTTGGTATCGTAATAAATAAAAGATAATATTACAGATAATGATAAATAAAATAATGAGAAAAATATTAAACTGAAAATTATACTCGGATAACCATAAATAAAGTGAAAGTATCCAATATATGGTAGTGACCAGACCAACGTCATAGCAGACACCATCAAACTACTTTGTAAAAATGGTTTTTTCTTTAATAATTTATCTAAAAAATACTTTCTAAAACCAAACTCTGCTGTTGAAAATGTAATAAAAGTAAATAGGAATAGTGGTATAAAATATACATATTCGTATTGAATTATGTGGTAATCAATATTTAGAACCTTGTCAAAGACAAAAGCTAATCCCCACGTTATTAAAGGTAATAGTACTACCAAAACAATAAAATGAATAGTAACTCCTTCAAATTTTATTAAAGATAACGCTTTTTTCTTACAAACATATTCTTTTACTTTTTTTATTTGAAAAACGCTTAATTTCTTTTTAGATTTTGACTCTTGTAAACTCCATAAATAAGTAAACAATGGCCCGAAAAAACCAACTATAAATAACCAATGAAAATATTTTTGCCCTGATGAAATATAGCCCGTAGAAAATAAATTAATCGTATCTTGTTCGATAGGTAAGTAAACATAATTGTTTATTGCTAAAAATATTGCCCCTATAAAAAATAACCATGAAAATAAAATTAGTGCTAAAAACTTTTTGTTAATGTCTTTAATCAACTTGTCCATAAAACTCCTCTATTCTTTTAATTTTTTTCAAGTAAGCATCCATATCAAACTTTCGTTTTAACCCCTGGTCATTCATATATCTTATTTTCCCAAAAATATTTCTCTCAAACCAAGGCCTATCATGCTTACCAAAACACCAAGCTACCCCTGCATATGCATTAGGTCCTCTACCATCTATATTATATTTATTATTCAAATAAATCAAGATTTCATAAGCTTTTTTGTAATCTTTTGTCCACTCTATAACTTTTTTGCCCCAATACATTCTCATATAACCATGCATTTTTCCAGTAAGAACCATCTCTTTTTGACAAGCATTCCAGTAATTATCATGAGTATCGGAATTTTCTAATTGAGACAAATTATATATGTACTCTCTTTTGTCTTCCCTATGTTTATCTAGTGATTTTATTACCCAATTAGGAAGACACTTATAACTATCATAGTCAGTATTATAATAAACAAAATTATACGATAGTTCTCTTCTTATAACCAACTCTTCTATAAATTGATCATTATTATTTTTATGTTTTGTTTTTAAATATATTTCTAAAGGCGATATTTGGCCAAATTGTAAATACATACTCATATTAGACTGAAAATCAAGCGATGGCTCGTTCCTTAATTTGGCATAATTATCTAATTTGTTTTCCAAAAAAGCTTTTAAATGTGCTCTAGCTTCACTAACACCACCTTTATAATATAGTTCATATTCATTAGTTTCCAGACTTAGCATACTCAAGATATTGTTTATATCAAAATCAACTTCATCTATCAACTCTATATTTAGGGAACTATTATTAGGTGAATCGACCTTAAAATCTAGAGCATATTGCTCGAGCATTTTATTTATTTTCGGTCTAATAGTATATGCTGCATACTCTTCTTTATCACTGACTTCCTTAACAGGAACAATTACATTTGTGTCTACTTCAATCATCGGTATATTTATTTTTGAACTTAATGTTTGTCGCCAATTTTTTTCATTTTTCAAATATCCTTTTTCAGTTGCAACAAATGAAGCTTTTTCACAAACCTCCATTAATTTATCAACAGTTTCACCAATTAAAAATGAAATTTTGATATTCTTTTTAAGAAGCTCATCTTTAACTTCGCTAAGTCCTTGCAACATAAATTTATAGTGATTCTCAGTTGCATCCATATATGTTTTATTTATTATAAAAATAACTAAAACAGGAACATCCATTTCATTTGCTTTTCTCACACAAAAATCTAGGACATGGTTATAATCAACCCTCATTGCATTTTGCATCCAATAAAGAGCATACTCTCCTTTTTTATTTAATTTTTTATTATTTTTAAATTCGATTCTATTATCGTATTTCATAAATCACCTAAATAACTTTATTGAATTCCATTGGTATATCACACTTTATGCTTATCTTTTTCTTTTTATAAGGATCTTTCAAAATTAAAGAGTCGGCATGCAACATTAATCTTTTAGCTTTATTATTAGAATTACCATACTTTTTGTCTCCTAATATAGGTGAATTAACATTAGCTAATTGAACTCTTATTTGATTTTTTCTACCAGTTAAAATTTCCAAATCTAATAATGCAATATCATCCTTTTCTTTTAAAACTTTATACTTTGTAATAGCTTGTTTTCCTTCTTTTGAGCTTTTGGTAACAAAAACTTTTTGGTTTACTTCCGCTAAATAATTATCTATAGTTCCTTCACTTTTATTTAAATTGTTAACAACTATAGCCTTATAACCTCTCTTTAATGCAATTTCATCCCATTTAGATTGATATGATTTTTTAGTTTCAATGTTTTTAGCAAAAAGTAGTACACCAGAAGTATCTTTATCTAACCTATGAACTAAATATAACTTATTATTTTTATTTATATTTTTCAAATGACTTTGAACTAAGTTAAAAGCTGAATTAACCCCCAACGTCTCAGTACTACTTATCAAGCCACTAGGCTTATTAATTGCAATTATATTTTCATCTTCATAAACTATATTTATATTAGATTTAGTGTTATCTATTTTAGTTTTATTTAATACAACTTTTATTTCATCACCGACACTTAACATAAAATTATGTTTATAAACCTTATTCCCGTTTACAAAAACATTTCCCCACTTCAACAAACTTTTAACGTTATTTTTTGATTTTGAATCAATATTATCTATTAAATAAGTTAATAGTTCCGATTCTTTTGTTGCTATTAAAATTATATCTTTTTTCATTTTACTCACTTCTTTCTAAATTAAAAAGGACTATGTTAAAAATACATATAGCCCTACTGCTGATGCTATTGCTAGTAATACAAAGAAAACAAATAAGAAAATCTTTAAAATTATCTTTTCCTTGCTTTCTATTACCTCTTCATCCAGCGCTTGCTCAAAGTCCTCTTTGTCAAAACTTATACCTGATGTATAAAAACTCTTATCGATTTTATCGGGTTTGTTTTCATGATGACTATAGTGATGTTCTTCAGCTTTTTTCTCAGCATCAATTAACCTTCTAATCGATGTATTTTCTGTCGTTATAGTGTCGTCTTTTCCTTCTTCACCTTTTAAATCATCAAGAAGATCCAATGATAAATCTTTGTCCGCAAGTTCATCCAAAAGTTTACTATTAGTAATAGTATCCACTAATTCGCTAATATCATCCTTGCTTTCACTATTTTGCTCTTCTTGCTTTTCTCTATTTTTTAGTTCCCTTTCGAGTTCGGCTTTTTCGAGCATATCGTAATGAGTGTTTCTCAATGTCTTCTTAATAGTAGGTTCATCTTCCCTACCTTCTTTTGCTTTAGACAAAACATCCATAATATCGTAAGTTCTATCATCTTCAACATTATTATTCAAAGCACGTTCTTCTCTCTTTTTGACCAACGCCCTTTTCCTATCTTCATTAATATCATCTCTGCTTTTTAACAAACTTTTTATTTTTTCTATATCAACTTCATTTTTTATATCAATATCGGCTACACCTTCAATATTGCTGTATTCAACATCGTCGTAAATACTATCATATAATCTTCTATTTTTTACCGATCTTTTATTAGTGGCCCTAGTGTTTGTTGGTCCACTATTTTCAAGTTTGTAATATCGCTCCATACGACTCTTCACAAAACCACCTCATTATCTATTTAATAATATCATATTTACAGTCATTTTTAAACTATTACTTGTATTTT
>SKIH01000036.1 GCA_007116525.1 Bacilli bacterium | reverse complement strand
TTAATATGTCACCTTCACAACTAGGGCATGGTTCTCCTTCTTTTCCGTGAACTAAAAGTTCATTTTGAAATTTACCATGGACACTTAAAGACGAAAAACTTCTAATAGTTGTGCCACCTAGTTTAATGGCTTTTTCAAGCGTTTCTCTAGTGTTTTCTATTATCATTTCTATTTCTTTATTAGATACATTAGAGGCTTTTCTAGTTGGTCTTACTTTGCTTAAAAAAAGTATCTCATCCACATAAATATTACCGATACCAACTACGATCTTTTGATCAAGTAATGCGGTTTTTATAGGTATACTCTTACTTTTTAATTTGTCTTTTAAATACTCTTTTGTAAATTCATTGCTAAAAGGTTCAACACCAAGTTCAGTAAATGGTCTAGATTCATTTAATAATTCTTTTTTTATTAAATGCATCTTACCAAACTTTCTTGTATCATGATATCTCATTGTTATACCATTTGATAATAAAAATACTACATGCTCATGCTTTGATAGAACTTCTTCTTTATCTTTGAAATTATATTTACCTTCCATTCTCAGATGGCTTATAAGATAGTAATCATCTAACTTTAAAACTAACCACTTACCTCTTCTAGTAATATCTTTTATAGTCTGTCCCTTAATCTTCTTACTGAAATCTATTGAATCCATATTTTCAATAATATTATTATGATACACTTTTGAATCGTCTATTTTCAAATTTAAAAGTTTATCTTTAAGTTGATTTTTAACGGTTTCTACCTCTGGTAGTTCTGGCATAATATCACCTTCTTTTTATTTCTTTATTTTATCACAAAATAAAAAAAGTAGCATCCACTACTTAATTAATCAAAATGTATTTCTATTAAACTTGTATCACATGTTGTAAAATCTTCAGGTTCTAAAACCATAACAACTTCTCTTCTTTTGATGAAGCAATTAGGCCCATATTGAAGTGCAACTAAAACCCTATTTTCATCAGTAACAATTACTTCACCAGTTGAAAATTGGTCATCTGACAAACTCAGATCGCCAATAAAGTTTTCATTTCTTTCAAACTCTTCTTCATCTAAAATTTTTCTTGCAATATAATGCTCGGCTGATCTAGCAACACCGTATGTACTATTTATATATAATTCCATTCTAGCATTTACTATAGCTCTATTTATCATTGGTGTAGCAACTATAGATGCAATAGCTAAAACGATTATAACAGCAAGAACCTCTAGTAAAGTAAAACCCCTTTTATTTTTCATATACTCACCATATTTCTACTATCTACATTTTATTTTATAATTATAATTAATAAAAGTCAATCGATGGTGTAAACAAAATCATTCTTTTTTTTATAAACCTTTTTTAGTGTTTTAGAGTTTTTAATATTATCACTTAGTGTTTTTAAATTGAGATCATCAACATCATTTATTTGGTATCTTTTATTAATAAGCGTGATTAACTTTTTTGTATTCTCCTCATACCTTTCAAAATCTCTTTCGCTCATCTTTTGTGTTAGATTATATTTTTCGTTAGCATCGCTTATATTAATAATAGAATCTAATATAATCTTTTTATACTTGTTTAAAACAAGTTCGTTACATTTAGAAGTTATATTTACTATATCATTTAACTTATCATTAAGATTTATTACAATTTCTAAATTTTCAAAGCTTGCTTCTCGTATAAATAATCTATCTTCTATTAACATTTTCATATCATTATTCTTATCATCTTTTAATGCCTCTTCATGATAATGCATACTATTAAGTAGTCTACTTGCTTCGATTTTTTTGCCATCAATATCATACTCTAACAATAAAGTTTTATAGATCGACACAAGCCTTCTTTTGTCATCCTCAGAGTTTTTCAAGTCAAAATAATAGTTTGAATCATAAAGTTTATTGTTTTTTATAATGTAATCCTTGCCTTTAGACGTCTCATCAATAAACACTTCACTTTTTTCCAAAATATTTCTTTTAAATTTCTCATCTTTTTCAAATTTATTTATGAATTTTGTAAACATATCAAATGAATAACTATCAGCGTCAGCTTCGACATAACTATTATTGTAATTATACATTTTATGTTTTAATTTTCTATCCTCAATACTAATATTTTGTTCTTTTAATATTTTAAGATTCTCAAAACTAATTTCTTCTTTTAAACTTATTTGGTTTTTATAAGCGTGCCCAAGCTCGTGGAATGCTGTTCTAAAAACATCTAAGCATTTTACAAAGTTAGAATTTACATAATTAGAGTTAATGGCAATAAGCGGCTCTGAAAACATTGTTTGGTGTGAATAAAAACCTTTAGAAAAATCGCCTGAGAAACCTATCGCAAAGAAGCTATGATGATAAGAAGATAAGACTTGAACAGTTGCATAAACATCCTCTTCTTTAGATATTTTATTAACATATATTTCGATTATCCTATTAATAGAAAACCTATTGAAAAAACTCTCTTTATTATCAAATAAATATTCAACGATTTCATCAATTCTATTTTCAAAAAGTTTGTCATCTATTTTCATTTTTGTTGCTAGTGCTATTGAGTTAATAACATCTCCATCTATTTGACCCTCAACTAGCATTTTTTCATATTTTCCCTTATACATATTTAAAACATCATCAAAATTATTTGTATCTATATTTAACTTTGTCTTCAAAAGCTTTCTCTTTTTCTTGTTGCTAATCTTTGAAAATGAAAGCTTAAAAACAAAATCATAATCACTTAAAAAGTCTTCTTTAAAAGATTTGTAACTATCTGATCTTTGGTTTCCAAACTTCTTAATATGCATAGTTTTTTCACAAACACTATAATTCAATGATGAATCAATAATGGGAACTAAATTCATAATATCCGAGTTTTGTCTGATAAATATTTCAATAAGTCCAAGTAAATATTGCTGGTAGTAGTTATTAGTATTAAAATACTCTTCTAATTTGTCCTTCGGAAGCTTTAATTCACTGAAGTTTTTCAGTATATCTTTTTCAAAAGAATCATGATATTTATCATATACGAAAGAATTTTTATCTAAAATGATTTTCATTTTTTCTTCTTCGCTAAGCTGGTTGAAGATTTCCGTTTTATTTTGCTTCGTTATATCTAAGTCGATTATTTTTTTCAGCAACCTTTTGTCCTTTGCAGTTCTTAACAGAAACTTGATAAAGCTGTCTTCCTTTCTCTTAACAATATCCATATAAGACTTTTCGTATCCTTTTATATAGTTATACAAGGTCTCATCGCTAATTAAGTTTATAACACTTTTCATATCTGAAATTTTCTTTTGAAAGTCTAAGTTTAAAAATTTATAATAAGATAAGAACTCTTCTTCCCTATTTAACACTTCTAGTGTTGCAATAAGTTTTCTCTCAAGATTAAGGTCACTAGTTTCGTTTGATATTAAATTAAAATCATATTTAACATTTGACATTAAAACTCCAACTTTATATAAAAGAAGTTCTTCTTTATCAATTAGACTATAAAATTTATGTATACTTTCAGTGTTTTCACCTTGTAAAAAGGACATATACAAGTAGTTATCCAATATGATTAATAAATTTTCAACTGATATCGATTCTAAGAGTTCTTCTTTTTTAAAAGCAATATCAATTATATGGTCAATATTGAGTTTTTCTAACTTACTATAAGGAAATTTTTTCAATATACTATCGTAGTCCATAGAAACCTCCTTTGTTAAGTTTCGTATTATAGCACAAAAACAAAAAAATAGACAAAAAATCGTCTATTTATTTAAAAAATTATTATATTCATAATCATCACTTATTTCTTGTGCTGTTAATGCCCTGTTGTAGATTCTAACATTTGCCATCTTTCCATCTAGTGTTCTACTTAAATCAGTGTGCCTTGTTCCAATCCTAACATCTCTATCTCCATCAAAATCTCCTTCACCAGTATATATTGTAGTACCTATCAATTCACCATCAAAATAAACACTCATATTTCCTGAATCATAAGTAGCTACATAATGATGCCAACTATTTATAGTTATTTCTTGAGTTGTTATAGTTCTAATACCATTTCTTGTTGGATCACCAGAAACTTCAAAACTGATTCTATTGCTATTTCTCAAAAAAACATCCCAAGTATTACTATACCAATGTCCCTTTCCTATCAACCCTGCTGCTGCACCTGATTTATGGGAGTGATCTTGAGCATTAATCCAAAAACTAACAGAAAACGAATCGGTCTTACTAAAATTTAACCTTCTTTCTGTATTAATATATGAACTTATTCCATCAAATTCATAAACCGGTTTATTTAAATCGGTATCTATCATCCACCTTGGAGTTGTAGCTACTTGAAGTGTCGAATTAAACCCACTTAAACTCCTGTCTACTACTAGACCTTCTCTAATATGCTCAGTAAAAGGTGTTGAATATGGCTTTTGCTCAATTTGTGGTTGATAAGCCAAAAAGTGTAATTCATCACCTATGTTTTGACTTTCAAACCTCATTTGAAAATTGCTACTACCATTTCCAACTATTGAAATTGCAATGTCATCAGCTTCACCTGGTTGTATAGTTCTACTGCCTCCATATTGGGTTCTAAATAACAAAGTGTTTTCACCTATATTTTCCACTTTTATACTCGCAGTATAAGGCACACCATTTGGTGCTGGTGCAATTCCTTGTGTTAAATATTTCAAGGTATGGCTTCCACCTGTTATTTTTATTTCAGTTGCGTTATTAGTACCTAGCGCTGAAGAGTGGACACCTTGATTTACTTCTACACTTGCACCTGAATATGCATACCATGAACCTTCTGGTCTAAAATAAATATCATTTTCTACATCAGGCAAAATGTTCTCAGTTGCTTCTTGAAAATCACTAAAATTATAATGAAGAACCAATCCATCATCAGAACTACTATTTATATGATTAAGATCTCCACATTTAATATGAGGATTTATTTCATAATTGTTTTCACTAACTCTAGTAATAGTAGCATAACCACCACAATCATCATCATAAAAAGGACTTTTTATACTATCAATCATTCCTTTTTCTTTTAATGTATCGAATGATACTTCTGCTGAATTACCAACTCTTATATTATAACTTGATATGTTTTGAGCAAAATAATCACTTGCTGCATTTTCTAATATTTCATAATTTAATTTTATTACACTCATTCTAGATTCATATATCGAATTGTTTATTCGTGGTACAGCAATCAAGCCGATAACCCCTAAAACAATTATAGCTGCTAGTAGTTCTACTAATGTGAACCCTTTTTTCATTATATCACCTACTATTTTCTATCATAATTATAACATAAAAAAAGTCGCTAATTAGCAACTTTTTTCAAAATATTAACTTTAACACCATTATCTTTAATCATGTAAGAAGTTTTGTCACCGACATTTTTGTTGTAAATTGCTTCTCCAAGTGGTGATGAGATCGAAACCTCATCATTCAAAAAGTCACATTCGCAATCAAATAAAGTGATTTGCAGTTGTTCTTTCTCGTTGTCATAATACGTTAATTCAACTAAGACGGTATCACCGCAGCATATAGTGTTACAGTTAATGTTACTTTGAAGCGTCACCTTCTTGTATTTAGCAACGCCATCGGATGGCACAAGACATCTGAAGTTTTTTACAAAGGATGATTTTAGTTTTGATAAGTTTCTCCTATCAAGTTCGAAACATTTTTGTGTTACTAAAATGCTTGTATTTTCCAATTAAACACCCCATTTACTTATTTTTATTATTATATCAAGTAAATAACTTCTTGTCTAATTCATATGTGTATTTTTTACAACTATATCAACCCTTGTTTTCAAAGGGCTAAAGGGCTTAATTAATCAAATAAATGAATAAATTGATGATTTTTTTGCAAAAAAAAAGAGCCAAAACTGACTCTTGTTTTATGCTAGTCCATTTCTACAAATTCTTCTTCAACTTTTTCACCGGTCAAACTAATAATTAGACTAATAATAACCCATGAAATTATACCGTATACTATCATAGCAATTAATGTATTAATTTCAAGTACCATCCCGGTATTAAACTCAATATTTTCAAAAATAGTTCTAAATGGAATAAGAAAAAATGCTGTTACTGAGTAAACTAAGTCTACAAAAGTGTTTTGCTCGTTGGCTTCAAACAATCTTAGTAGTATCCTAATTAAAAATAGCGATTGTAAAATCCAAACAAAAGTGTTAATTATGTTTACTATAATTCCGCTTGGTCCATCTACTTTTGTTCTTTTTATAATCCTTCTCATGTTACACCTCTCCCTTCTACTCTTATCTTACATCCTCTTTAGTCATATGTCTAATTGGTGCAAAATAAAAACTTATACAATTGTATAAGTTTATCTTCTTTTCCCGCTTGGAAAAGGTATGACTTTTTTATGAAATTCAGCTTCCTCTTCTTCAATAGCACCGTATTCTTTATCTAATTCTTCTAAATCTTGTTCTAACGTTTCTAGTGTAGTTTCTTTTTCTTTTAGTTCAGCTAGTATCGATTTATATTCATTAAAAGTTATATTACTACTTGTTGTTACTTGCAATTTATTTAAAAGCCCTTTATGTCTTTCTACTGCAATAGCAAATTCAACATAATTTTCTTCACCACTTCCAAAGTGTTCTTCTATCAATTGTCGTTCTTCTTCTACTAATTCATTTAGATAATTTTCATTTTCGAGAATTTTTATTAATGTTTTTATATGCTTTATATCTTTAAATATTTCATCTAATCTTTCCATAGTGTCCTCCTAAACTAATACAATTTTATCATAAAAATCTATTATATTTACTTGATTGACATCTTTTTACAAACCGAAAAAAAACGCCTTTAGTAAAGCGATTAATATATTAAACTTTAATTAAAGTTTCGACATATGGAATGACATCCATAGCACGCGATGCTATAAAGTTAAATTCATTTTCGTAAAAAGATTCATTTAGCTTGATGAAACAATGAGACTTTCTTTTTTCAAAATCGAACCAAAGACCTATAAAGTTTTTATCATTATTTTTAACGAACTTTTTATAATCATCAATTCCCATTGTACCTTTAACATTTATATAAGTACTTTTAAATAACACACCATTAATATTGATATCTTTATAACCACTTTTTTCAAAGTTTTCTATATCGACTTTCGTTTCGACAAAATACTTTTCAAAATACTTATCATAGTTCGTATCAAACCCTAATTCTTCAATTAACTTTCTATCTTCATCACTATACCTAGAGCTTCTTCCATAATTAGTGTCACTCAAAAAAGAATAATAAATTAATTTTTTTTCATATTTGTTGAAATTATATATTTCATTAAATAAGTCATAAACTACTAACGAACATGAGCCTAAATCTTTATAATATGAAGCAAAAGAACAAGTTAAAATGTGATGGTCTATACATCCAGTAACTAAATTAACATCTTTTATTGATTGATTAACATCGTTATGATCAACTAATAAAAACTTGTAATTAGGTATGTCTTCTTCTTTTAGCACTAAAGGTTCATCTTTAATATACTTATCAATGTTTTTGAAATTAGACTTTTTTATATAATCATCTTCCATTATAGCAAAATCAGATTTAACACCCATATTTCGCAGAATGTTTCTAACTAGGATAGAAGATACGATAGAATCAACATCAGGATTTCTATGACCTATTACTAACACGTAGTCTTCTTCGTTTATTATTTCTGAATTCAACATTATCACCCATCATCTTTAGTTGTTTAATATATTTAAAATTATATCACATTTTAAAAATTATTTCTTATACTAT
>SKIH01000069.1 GCA_007116525.1 Bacilli bacterium | reverse complement strand
CCAAAATCAACGTCTATTAGTTTGGAAGATGTATTTTCTAAAATTAAAGAAGGCGCTAAGGAAGTTAACGTTTTAGTTAAAGCGGATGTTCATGGTAGTGCTGAGGCTATAAAAGCAACATTAGAAAAACTAGAGTTAGATGAGGTTAGGATAAATGTTGTTAGAAGTAGTGTAGGTGGAATTACCGAAAGTGATATTGTTTTAGCAAAAGCGTCGAATGCTATTATTGTTGGGTTTAACGTAAGACCTAATAAAAAAATACAAGATTATGCTAAACACAACGGAGTTGAAATAAGGCTATATAATATAATTTATAAAATTGTTGAAGATATGGAACATGCTATGAAAGGTATGTTGGAACCAGTATTTGAAGAAAGAGTTTTAGGAACTGCAGAAGTGCGACAACTATTTAAGTTTTCTAAAGTTGGAACAATAGCAGGTAGTTATGTTCTGGACGGGAAAGTTAAAAGCAACTCTAAAGCAAGAGTGATTAGAGACGATATTGTTGTATACGATGGTTCTATTTCTTCTATTCAAAGGGAAAAAGATAGTGTTAAAGAAGCTAAAAAAGGACTCGAGTGCGGAATTACAATCGAGAACTACAATGATGTAAAACAAGGAGATATTATAGAATCTTATGAGCTCGTTGAAGTAGAAAGGTAGTGGTTATATGAGTCTTAAAGTTGAACGTTTAAATAAAAGTTTCATGAGAGAAATCAGTATGATTTTAGCAAGTGAAGTAAAAGATAAGAAATTAAAAGAAGCAACTATTACAGATGTAAAAGTTGCTGGAGATTTAAGTAGTGCAAAAGTTTATGTTAGAGTTTTAAATGATGATGAAAAAGATGAAATTATTGAGTCTTTAAATAAAGCAAAAGGCTTCATAAAAGCTAAATTGTTTGAAAGACATGACATGAAGCATATACCTGAATTAAACTTTATATATGATGAGTCAATTGACTATGGAAATAAAATAGAAAAAATAATTGAATCATTAAACAATTGACATTATTTTAAATAGTGCTATAATTAATCATAGTTAATTGGCGTTGAAGGATGCGAAGTAGTTTAATCAAATTTTCAAAGAAAGAACACGGTTGATGTAAGTGTTTAAAAATGATTAAATGAATTACACTTCTTGAGTCAAATCGAGTAACTTGCGTTAAAAGTAAGAGAGCATAAGCATTATGAACTAAGGTGGTACCGCGATTATTCGTCCTTAGACATAATGTTTTTTTGTTTAAAAGGAGGAAATGAAAATGAATTTGTTTGAAGAATTAAAATATAGAGGTATGGTTGCTGACAAAACGAGCGATGATTTGGTAGGTAAGTTAAATAATGAAAAATTAACTTTTTATATCGGAACTGATCCGACTGCAAATAGTTTGCATGTGGGTCATTTAATGTTTTTGATTTTAGCAAAAAGACTTGAAAAACATGGACATAATCCTATTATATTAGTAGGAGGAGCTACTGGTTTGATTGGTGACCCGCGTCCAAGTTCTGAAAGACCTATTGTGTCAAAAGAAGTAATTGAGAGTAATTTCAATGCATTGAAATCTCAAATCGAGGAACTTTTTGGTTTTAAAGTGGTTAACAATTATGATTGGTGTAAGGATATTAATTTTATCGATTATTTAAGAGATTATGGAAAGTATTTTCCAGTCCCTTATATGCTTGCAAAAGATGTTGTTAAGAGTAGGCTTGAAATTGGTATAACTTATACCGAATTTTCATATATGATTATGCAAGCCCTTGATTTCCTTCACTTATACGAAAATGAAAATTGCACACTCCAAATTGGCGGACAAGACCAATGGGGCAACGTTACTTCGGGAGTTGAATTAATAAGAAAAAAGATTGGGGTACAAGCTTTTGGTATGACTTATCCATTAATGACAAACTCGGATGGTTCTAAAATAGGTAAAAGCGAAGGTGCAACTATTTGGTTAGATAAAAATAAAACTTCTAGTTATGAGCTATATCAGTTTTTCTTTAACGCTAGTGATGAAAAAGTTATAGATTATTTAAAGAAATTCACTTTTTTAACAAAAACAGAAATCGATGAGTTAGAGACTTCACTAAGAGAAGAACCACATTTAAGAAAACCTCATAAAGCCTTAGCGGAAAATGTAGTTAGAGATATTCATGGACAAAAAGAATTAGATAAAGCTTTGAATATAACAGATGTTTTATTTGAAGAAAAATACGAAACATTAACTTTAGAAGAGTTACTAGCAGCCTTTAAAGGTGTTGATTCGATCGTTCTTGATGAATCAAAATCTTTAGTAGATTGTTTAGTTTTATCTAAACTTGCTAGTAGTAATAGAGAAGCTAGAGAGTTTATCAAAAATGGATCAGTTAAAGTTAATGGAGAAAAAGAGATTGATCTTGATAAGAAAATCACCACTGACGAAATGCTAAAGGGTAGAGTGTGTGTTTTAAAAAGAGGAAAAAAGAAATATGCTCTGATAAAATGGCAATAAAAAAAATACGTTATAAACGTATTTTTTTTGTTATCTGTTGTAATATTCAACAATTAATGCTTCGTTAATATCAGCGTTTAATTCGCTTCTCTCAGGTAATCTTACTAAAGTACCTTCAAGTTTTGTATCATCGAAAGTAACAAAATCAACTCTTTGGTTTGTAGCTTCTAATGAAGCTTTAACGCTTGGATGTTCATGTGACTTTTCTTTAATACTTACTACGTCGCCCAATTGAACTCTGTATGATGGAATATCAACTTTTTTACCATTAACTAAAATGTGACCATGGTTTACTAATTGTCTAGAACCTCTTCTTGTATTAGCAAAACCTAAACGATAAACTACGTTATCTAAACGGCTTTCTAATAATCTCAAGAAATCTTCACCATGAACGCCTTTTAACTTAGCAGCATCTTCAAATGTTCTTTTGAATTGTCTTTCGCTAAGACCGTACATGAATCTAACTTTTTGTTTTTCCTGAAGTTGTATACCATAATCAGAAAGTTTTCCACTTCTTTTTTGTCCGTGTTGACCTGGTTTATAAGGCTTTTTAGCAAGCTCTTTTCCAGTTTCTGTTATAGAAAAACCAAATTTTCTTGCTTTTCTATAAATCGGACCAGTGTATCTTGACATATAATCCCTCCTCAATAATTTTTGCTTAAACATTGAGGTTAACTCGCCAAATAATAGGGTGTTTATTTTTGAATTTTCGCTTTGCAGCACAAGTTACTCAAATAACCATCTAGGTAATAAACACGTTACTATTTTCAAGTTAACGCTGCTAATGAATACGCATAAACAATTATATATGTTTTGCCTTCAATAGTCAACCTAAAGAGGGAAAGAAAAAAAGGTGTAAAAATGTTGATTTTATGATATTATTATTATATGAGGTGGTAGAAATGGACGCTATTATGTTATTCATATTTTCAATGTTTTTACTTGCTATCATTTTAATTATTATTGTTTTAAACATAATACAAAGTATTTCAAATAAAAGAGTGAAACAAAACTTGGAGAAGCTAGAAATACAAAAAAATGATATAGAAGGTACACCGATACAATCAGAACTTGCAAAAATAGACTCGTTTTTAAAAAATGAAAAGTTAGAAAGCAAGTATAACAATTGGAAAGATAGATTAGACTTAATAAAAAATGACCAGTTACCAAAAATTTCGGATTTATTATTAGAAACCGAGCATTCCATAAATCAAAATGGACATAAAATGGCAACTCATAAAGTTGTAAAACTTGAGATGGAAATTTATAGAGTTAGAGAATCGGCAACAAAGTTGTTAGAAGAAATAAAAGAGATTACTACATGTGAAGAAAAAAACAGATCTATTATTACAAGTTTAAAATCTAGGTATAGAGAGTTATATAAAACTTTTAAAGATACTGAGTCGGACTTTGGTTCAATTAAAAAACCGGTGTCTATACAATTTGAGAATATTGCTTATAAATTTGATGACTTTGAAAAAGCTATGGAAAACAACGAATATAGTGAAGTTACTACTATTATAAAGTCAATCGATGAGTTACTTAAACATATGGAAGTAGTAGTTGAAGAAGTTCCAAGTATCGACATGCTTGCAAATGATTTAATACCAAAGAAAATAAATGAAGTTGAAAAAGTTTATTATTCTATGGTTGATGACGGTTACCCGTTAGATTATTTAAATATCGAGTATAATATCGAAGAAGCAAAAAAGAAAATGAGCGATATTTTAACTAGGGCAAATATTCTTAATTTAGAGGATAGTCTTTTTGAGTTAAAGTTATTACTAGAATACTTTGATGGTGTGTTTGATGATTTTGAAAGAGAAAAGATTAATAGAACAACGTATGAAGAGGCGAATAAAACTTTCAAAGAGAAATTAGATAAAATAAATAACTTACTTAAAGAAATTTATTCTCAAATTGGAGATATTAAAAACGTTTATAATTTTTCAGATGAGGACATGGAACTGTTAGAAGAAGTAAATAAAGATGTTGATCAATTAAATAAAGATTACAAGTTACTACTTGATCATACTAGCAATAATACATTTGCGTATTCTAAATTAACAAATGAAATAGATGATTTAAAAGTTAGACTTGTTGAAATTGAAAATAGACTAGATAACTCTCTTGATGCTATTGGAAGTATGAGAGAAGACGAAGTTAGAGCTAGGCAACAACTTGAAGAAGTTAAGCAAATTCTTAAAGAATCTAAAAATAAAATTAGAGAATATAACTTTCCAGTTATTCCGAAAAGTTATTTTGTTGAATTGAATGAAGCTCAAGATGCTATAAAAGAGGTAGTTAAGGAACTTAAGAAAATGCCTATTACCATTAGTGTTTTGAATACTAGAGTTGATACTGCACGTGATTTATCGTTAAAACTTTTTGCAAAAACTAAGGAACTTATGAAGACTGCTAAATTTTGTGAGATGGCTATTGTTTATGGTAATAGATATAGAACTAACACTGAAGATTTAGATAGAAACCTAACTATATCGGAATCTCTATTTTATAAAGGAGATTATAATAAGTCTTTAGAAGTTACAATTAATGCATTAAATCGTATTGAACCAGGTATTTATGAAAAGTTATTATCATTTTATGATGAAGATTAAAAAAGTGTGACAAAACACTTTTTTTTTGTTAAAATTATAATATAGAATAGGGGTTATAAAATGAAGGGGAAAGTTAGAATAAATTACAACAATGTCGATTATAAAGAGTACAGCTATGGTACTAGCTTGAAAGATGTTTCTAAAGATTTCCAAAATAGATATGAATTTCCGATTTTAGTAGCTTCTGTTAAAAATACTATTTGTCACTTGAGTGAAAAAGTGCAATCTAACCAAGTTATAAATTTTTATGATAGAACATCTAAAGTAGGTAACACAGTATATGAGCGAACTCTTCATTTTATGCTTGTAGTTGCTATAAAAAAAGTTTTAGGTGAAGAAGTTGAAATAATTATTGAACATTCTATGGATAAAGGTGTTTATTGTGAACTTATAGGCGAAGTTGTAACAGATGGAGTGTTAAGAAAGATAAAGGAAGAAATTGAAACATTAGCAAGTAAAGCTATAAGCATTGAAAAAATGCAAGTTTCTCGAATAGAGGCAATAGATCACTTTAAATCGAAAAAACAAATGGATAAAGTCAATTTGCTTAAATATATAAGTAATAGTTATATAACGTTATTTAAGTTAGAAGATTATTACGATTATTTCTTCATTGATTTAGCTGACAATACAGGTGTTATAGATGAGTTTAAATTTGCTAAAACTAGCGATATTGGTTTTGTAATTAACTATCCTGATACCAATAGTCCAGAAAAAACAAAAAATTATGATCATAATGATATATTATTTGATTCATATATAAAGTATACTGATTGGGGTAAGTTTATTGGTGTTAGTAATGCTCCTGATTTGAATAAATTAATATCAAAAGGAAAATATAGAAGTTTTGTTAATATTTGTGAAACTTACTATGAAGAGCAACTAGGCACTATTGCAGATAAAATATATAAACACCATGACGATATTAAAATAGTTTTATTAGCAGGTCCGACATCAAGCGGTAAGACTACCACGTCAAAAAGGCTTGAGACATATTTAAATAGTCGAGGTCTTAGAACCCATCAAGTTTCAATAGATGATTATTTTCATAATAGAAGTGATACACCAAGAGATAAGAATGGTAATTTGGACTTTGAGTCTGTTAACGCAATAGATATAGATCTATTTAATAAACATATGACAAAATTATTAGAAGGCGAAACGGTTTTGCTGCCTGAATACAACTTTTTGACAGGAGAGCGAGAGTATAAAGATAGAAGTTTAAAAATTAAAGAGGATGATGTTATTATCGTAGAAGGCCTTCATGCACTGAATGATCAGATGACCTTAACGATAGATAGTAAAAATAAATATAAAATATTTATAAGTCCTCTTACACATATAAATATAGATAATCATAATAGAGTTCATGCAACTGATGTTAGAAAATTAAGAAGAATAGTTAGAGATAATAAATATAGAGGTTATACTGCAGCTGATACTCTTAGAATGTGGGAAAAAATAAGTGAGGGTGAAGAACTTTTCATTTATCCTTTTCAAAGAGATGTAGATGCTATAATAAATTCATCTTTAGTATATGAAATAAGTGTTTTGAAAATATATGCAGAGCCACTTTTGTATACTATATCAGAAGATGACCCGATGTATAATGAGGCTATAAGATTACTAAAATTTTTGAGGAATTTCTTACCACTACCAAGTGAAGTAGTGCCAGGAGATTCAATATTAAGAGAGTTTATAGGAGGAAGTGTTTATGAAAATTAAAGTAGCAATTAATGGTTTTGGAAGAATAGGAAGGTTAGTATTTAGGATTATGAATGATAATCCTAACTTTGAAGTAGTAGCTATAAATGATTTGACTGATGCAGATCAATTAGCATATTTATTGAAGTATGATACTAGTCATAGAGGTTATAAGCAAGATTCTATTTCTAGTACAGAGAATAGTATAGTTGTAGAAGGAAGAGAAGTTAAAGTATATAGCGAGATGGACCCAAGTGATTTACCTTGGAAAGAGTTAGGGATTGATCATGTTTTTGAATGTACTGGGCTTTTCACAAAAAAAGAAAAAGCAGAAGCACATATAAAGGCAGGAGCTAAAAAGGTTATAATCTCAGCACCGGCTAAAGGCGACTTAAAAACTGTTGTATTCGGTGTTAATGAAGATGTTTTAGACGGAAGTGAGAAAGTTGTAAGCGCAGCGAGTTGTACTACAAATTGCTTAGCACCGGTTGTTGATCTATTAAATAAAGAGTATGGAGTTGTTAAGGGATTTATGACAACGGTACATGCATACACTAACGATCAAACAATTTTAGATGTTGCACATAAAAAAGGACATATGGCAAGAAGAGGTAGAGCAGGAGCGGCTAATATAGTGCCATCATCTACTGGTGCAGCAGCGGCAATAGGTCTTGTTATTCCTGAGTTAAAAGGGAAATTGGATGGCAGTGCGCTTAGAGTTCCGACAACTACTGGATCAGTTGTGGATTTAACTATTGAATTAAAAGAAAATACTTCAAAAGAAGAAATAAATAAAATGTTTGAAAACAATCAAAATGACACTTTTAAATATACTGAAGACCCAATTGTATCGAGCGATGTTATTGGGAGCCATTATGGAAGTTTAGTTGATGGACTATCAACTGAAGTTTTAGAAGTTGATGGTAAACAATTAGTTAAAATTGTTGCATGGTATGACAATGAGATGGGTTATAGTGCTCAAATGGTAAGATTGTCAAAATTTATTAATGAACTATAAAAGATTAGTTTAACTAATCTTTTTAAACTAATATAGGTAGGTGATATTATGAAAAAAGGATTTACTTTAGTGGAGCTACTCGGAGTTGTAGTAGTTTTGTCTATCGTTTTAATATTGGCCGTGCCTAATATTATAAATACTTTCAGAAGAACAAACCAAAATGAATTTGATTCATATGTTAAAAACTTGAAAGTTGCCGCTGAAAATTATGTTGAGAGAAATAGAAATTTTTTCGAACAATTTAATCACGATGGAGGTAAAGCTTTTATTTCAATAAAACAACTGGAAGACGAGGGACTTATTAGAAATAGTGTAGTAGATCCTGAAGATGAAGAAGGAAGGCTTGTTGATAACAACTTTACTATCGTTGTAGAGAGAAATGATGATGGTATGCTAGAGTATTCGTTTGAAAGATTCGAAGCAGGAATAGATATATATAATCAAAACGGTTTAATTTTACACTACGATGTCTTAAATAACAATGGTATTGGTTATAGAATTAATCATTATATACAAGATTTATCAAATTCAAATAACGATGTTATTGCAATTGACGATAGTAGGTGGACACTAAATAGTTTGCTATTTAGCTCCTCTGATGATGCTATTAAATCTAATAAGGAAATAAATTCAAGTCTTCTTGGTGATAGATATACTATTGAGGTGGTTTTAAGCCAAAATGGCGGGTCTAATACTAAGATAGGATTTGAAGATTTTATTGAACTAAGACTTACAACGTCGGCTCCTTCATGGAATTTTGGTGGTACAACTAGAAGTTTCGGTACACCATATACCCACGGCAATAAATATAGATTTGCAGTCGCAAATAACAATGATGGAACATCAAGAATATTTTTGAATGACCATAGTGTTCTTGTTAATAGTTCGGTCAACATTGATGAAAATTCCCGCTTTATTATTGGGAATGAAACGAATCCTTTTATAGGTGAGTTACATGCTATTAGAATATATAATAGGCAACTATCTACTGAGGAGTTAAATAGAAACTATCAAATAGATTCAAATAGATTCGATTTTTAAGGAGTTATTATGATAAAAAAAATAAGCGATTTTAATTTAGATAACAAAAAAGTTTTAATTAGATGTGATTTTAATGTCCCTATAAAAGAAGGAAAAATAACAGATGATAATCGTATTAAAGAAAGTTTAGATACTATTAATTATGCACTTGATAATGGTGCTAAAGTTATTCTTTTTTCTCATTTAGGAAGAGTTAAGAGCGAGGAAGATAAGGAAAAGCTTTCTCTTAGAGTTGTTGCTGACAAACTTAGTTTTTATTTAAATACTAAAGTTGGTTTTATAAGCGAAACTAGAGGCAATAAAGTAGAAGAGGCCATATCAAACATGAAAAAAAGAGATGTAGTTTTGATTGAGAATACAAGGTTTGAAGATTTGAATAATAAAGCCGAAAGTAAAAATGACGAAATGCTTGGAAAATATTGGGCTTCACTAGGGGATATATTTATTAATGATGCATTTGGTACTGCCCATAGATCACATGCTTCAAATGTGGGCATTGCAAGTAATTTAGAAGATGTAGGAGTAGGGTTTTTAGTTGAAAAAGAGTTAGTTAACTTTGAAAAAGTTTTAACTGATCCTGACAAACCAATATCATTAATTTTAGGTGGTGCAAAAGTATCTGATAAAATTGGTGTTATTGAAAATTTAGTCCATAAAGTGGACAATATTTTAATTGGTGGTGGAATGGCATACACCTTTCTAAAAGCAAAAGGGTATGAAATAGGTAATTCTATATTAGAAGAGGATTATATTGAATTTTGTAAAGAAATGTTAGTGAAATATCCTGATAAAATAAAATTGCCGATAGACAATATTTTAGCAAAAAGCATCGATGATGATTTAGGTTTTTATTCTACAATAGATGCAAACAAAGAAGATATGATGGGTGTAGATATCGGTGATGAAACGGTTAAAAACTTTTTAGAGATATTGAATAATAGTAATACTATATTATGGAATGGCCCGTTAGGTATTTTCGAGCACAGTAGTTTTTCAAAAGGTACAAAGGAAGTTTTAAGAGGAATTGTAAATGAAGATAAAACTATAATAGTTGGTGGTGGCGACACTGCAGCGGCAGTCATTTCTTTAGGATTCAAGGACGCAGTTACACATATTTCAACAGGTGGTGGAGCGTCGCTTGAATTATTAGAAGGAAAAGAATTGCCAGGCATAAAAGTTTTAGATAAATAAATTTAGGGGGGCATATGAAAAAGAAATTAATAGTGGCTAATCATAAAATGAATTTAGATGCTAAAAAGGTTAGTGTGTATATTAAACTTATGCAAACAAGAGCTAATTACTCTAATGTTTTAGTATGTCCAACTAGTGTGTATTTACCTTTCTTTTTAAAGCAAGAATATAAAGTTGGACTTCAAAACATTTATTTTGGAAACTCAGGATCATTCACTGGTGAAATTTCTGCAGAGCAAGCAAAAAGCGTAGGTGCAAGTGCTGTTATTGTTGGACATAGTGAAAGACGAGAACACTTTAATGAAAGTGATGACTTAATAAACAAAAAAATTAAGTCTGCTATTGAAAATGATTTAAATGTCATATTGTGTATTGGAGAAAAAATAAATAATAAGAAGAAGATGAAGTTAATAGAAGAACAGATTATCAAAGCATTGTTTAAAGTTCCGAAATTGGAAAAAGTAATAATAGCATACGAACCTGTTTGGGCTATTGGCTCAAACAAAACGCCAACAAACAGAGAAATTGGAGAAACTATATTTTTTATAAAAGATTTATTGGAGAACAAATATGGTTATCACGACTTCCCAGTGTTATATGGAGGTAGTGTTAACAAAGGAAACATTTCAACTTTGGAAAAAATACCTGGTGTTAATGGGTATTTAATAGGAGGAGCTTCTTTAAAAGATGAATTTTTTGATATTGTTGAATACATAAACAATAACAATGAAGTCACTAATAATAACTACTGATAGTAATTTTGAAAAAATAATAAAAAGATCATTGTTTAAAGAATACAAAGTTGAAAAAATAGTTAATAGTTTAAGGTATTTAGAAAACTATGATAATTTGTATTCTCCAAAAATCATATTTATAGATATAAAAATTTTAAATAAGGAAAACAACTTGATATTTGAATTACCGGAAAATTTAAGAGAAAAGATAATAATTTTAGAGGGGTCAATTTTAGAGAATATGGGAGTTTCAAAAAACAGTTTAAATGGATATGAATTAAGTAAATTTTTAATCGGGTTAGGTATTCATCCAAAGTTTAAAGGCTTTGAATATATTAAGAGAAGCATTAAGCTTATAGAAGCCAATAACCTTTGTATGAGTGATCTATATGATGCTTTAGGAGCGGAGTTTGGAAAAAACCCTCAGAGCGTCGAGAGGGCTATAAGAACTTGTATTAGAGGGATGCCAGATTTTAAGACTAATAAAGAAATAATTAGTTATGTTTATGAAAGATTTAAATAATACTATAATGTATTATTTTTTGTTTTATTGTAAAAAAAGCGTATATATATTATAATTAAGTAGGTGATTTACATGTGGAAAATCGGAACTGTAACTATTAAAAACAAAGTCGTTTTAGCGCCGATGGCGAGTGTAAGTAATAGTGCGTATAGAACTATAGTTAAAAAAATGGGCGCCGGTTTAATAGTTGCTGAAATGGTAAGCGATAAAGCTGTTATGTATCGTAATAAAAAAACTATTGATTTGCTTTATATGACTGACTTTGAGAGACCAATAGCACAGCAAATATTTGGAAGTGATGAAAATTCATTTGTCGAGGCTGCTAAGTTTATAGAGGAAAATATGAAACCAGACATTATAGATATTAATATGGGATGTCCCGTACCGAAAATTGCTGTTAAGAGTCAAGCGGGTAGTGCCTTGTTAAAAAATCCTGATAAAATAAAAAGCATTGTTAAAGCAGTTGTTAGTGAAGTTAATGTTCCTGTTACTGTTAAGATCAGGAGTGGTTGGGATGAGAATACTATTAATGCAGTAAAGGTTGCCAAAATATGTGAAGAGGCTGGTGCTAGTGCTATAACAATACATGGTAGAACTAGAAAACAGGGTTACAGTGGAAAAGCTGATTGGAATATAATAAAAGAGGTTAAGGAAGCTATAAACATTCCTGTAATTGGAAATGGTGATGTTACAACACCGGAACTTGCTAAAAAGATGATTGAATATACTAATTGCGATGCAGTCATGATTGGAAGAGGGGCTCTTGGTAATCCTTGGTTGATAAGAGAGACTGTTGATTATTTAGAAAAAGGAATATACTCTAATGATGTTTCTTTAAAAGAGAGAATAAGTATGATGAAAGAACATTTAAATCTGTTGTTACAAATCAAACCTGAAAAAGTAGCACTTTTAGAAATGAGAACACAAGGTTGTTATTATTTAAAAGGAATCGACAATGCTAGTAAAGTTAAAACAAAAATTTCAAAAGTTGAGACTAAAGAAGAGTTCAATGAAATTTTAGATGATTTTTTAAAGGAGATGATTAGATGAATATAAGAAGATATTTAGCATATTTTTTAGACTTCGTAATTATATTAGCGGTATTATACGTTATTGCTGCTATTTTACCAGGAAATGATAATATTGTTATATTGCAAAATGAAATGAATGCGAGTTTAAGTTCGCTGCTTGAAAATGAAATAGGTTTTTCAACTTTTGTTAATAGATATGCAATCTCATACCATACTTTAATGTTAAATGCAGTTCATTTAAATGTGTTAACTTTATTAGTGTTATTTTTATACTATGTATTATTACCGCTTAAAACGAAAGGTCAAACTTTAGGGAAGAAAATGTTTAAAATAAAGATCGTAGCAACTAAAGGAGAATTAACTAAATTAAAGCTGCTAGCTAGAGCGTCATTAGTAAATGGTTTATTATTTACTGCTCTAAGTATTCTACTTTTATATACAAGTACCGGTCTTAGTTATTTTATGTTAGTTTCCATTATTGGGTTAGTTCAAATTTTGTTTATATTAATAAATGTATTAATATTAGCATTTAGGGAGAAAAATAAGACAATTCATGATAAAATAAGTTATACTAACGTTTTAGAAAGAAGTGATGATAATGAGAAAATTTAGTGAACAAGAATTAGTAAGAATAGAAAAAATGAAATCTTTACAAGAAAAAGGTATCGATCCTTTTGGAAGTAGATATGATTTTGAAGATAATACTAATATGCTGAAAGAGTCATATGATGAAATGACTAAAGAAGAATTGGCAGAAAAAGAAATTCCTGTTAAAATTGCTGGTCGTATTATGACAAAAAGAGGAAAAGGAAAAGCTGGATTTATGCATATTCAAGATAAATATGGACAGATTCAAGTTTATGTTAGAAAAGACGCGTTAACAGAAGATGAATTTGAGCTATATAATCAAGCGGATATTGGTGACATTGTTGGTATTGAAGGGATCATGTTTAAAACTAATGTTGGTGAGTTAACTATTAAAGCAAATAAATATATTCACCTTACTAAAAGTTTAAAGCCTTTACCAGAAAAATATCACGGTATTTCTGATCCAGAGTTGAAACTTAGAAAAAGATATTTGGATATAATTATGAATCCTGATGTTAGAGATTTATTTGTTAAAAAGCAAGTCTTTTGGGCAACGGTAAGAGATCATTTGCTGGAAAAAGGATTTTTAGAAGTGGAAACGCCGGTGTTAGAAACAAGCGCTGGTGGTGCAGCGGCAAAGCCATTTGTTACTCATCATAATGCACTTGATTTAGATGTGTTTTTAAGAATTTCTATGGGTGAATTATGGCAGAAAAAACTTTTAGTAGCAGGTTATGAAAAAACGTTTGAAATCGGACGTCAATTTAGAAATGAAGGAATGAGTCCTGAACACTTGCAAGATTATACTCAAATGGAATTTTATTGGGCCTATGCTGATTATAAAGATGGCATGGAGTTAGTAAAAGAGATGTATCGTAAAATCACTAAAAACGTTTTAGGGACATCTAAATTCACTTCAAAAGGTTATGAAATTGACATGGATGATGAATGGGAAATTTATGACTTTGAAACAGTTATAAAAGAAGGAACTGGAATAGATATATATAACTCTACTAAGGAAGAAGTTATTAAGAAGTTGGAAGAAGCAGGTTTAGAATATGATCCTAAAGCTCCTTACTGGCGTTTAGTTGATACTTTATGGAAAGTTATTAGAAAAACACTAAGTGGTCCTGGATTTTTGGTTGGCCAACCAGTAGAATTAAACCCACTTCCAAAAAGGTTAGAAGAAGATCCAAGAAAAGTGGCACAATTTCAAATCATCTTAGCGGGTTCAGAAATGGGTAATGGTTATAACGAACTTAATGACCCAATTGACTTGGAAGAAAGATTTAATGAGCAAAGAGAAATGGCTGAATCTGGTGATGAGGAAGCTCATAGTCATGACGCAGAATTTATTGAAGCGCTTGAGTATGGTATGCCACCAGCATTTGGGTTTGGTGTTTCAGAAAGGCTATTCTCAACACTTATGGATAGACCAATTAGGGAATGTGTTATTTTCCCACTTATGAAGGAGAAATAAATGAATTTATACTTAGTTAGACATGGAAAAACTGAATACAATAAGAAAAGATTGTATCAAGGTAGAACTGATATTCCATTGAGTTTGGATGGTAGAGCTGAGTGTTTTAGATTAAGCAAGGAACTTAGAGGGGTTGAATTTGATGTTGTATATTCATCCCCTTTAATACGTGCTCTTGAAACCGCAGAAATCGTAGCACCTTCTTCTAAAGTTATCGTGGATAACAGAATTATAGAAAGAGATTTAGGTGACTATGAAGGAACGTCGTTCGCAAACGAAAACGGAAATATAGACGAAAGATTTGATGATCTTAATTTAAATTATAGTGAAAAAAATGTTGAAGGAATAAAAAGCCTATTCGATAGAGTAACTAACTTTATCGAAGAAATAAAAGAAAAACATAAAGATAAAAATGTTTTAATAGTAACACATAATGGAGCAATTAATGTTATTAATCATTACATTAATGGACTACCTAAAGATGGTAGATTAAAATATAAAAAAATGGGTAATACAAATTACGTTAAGTATGAATTATAGAAAGAGGTATTTATGAAAGTATTGTCAGTTAATGCAGGTAGCTCTTCTTTGAAGTTTCAAATGTACGAAATGCCACAAGAAGAAGTTTTGATTTCGGGGGTCTTTGAAAGAATAGGGATAGATGGTAGTTTTTATTCTTTGAAGATTAATGGAAAAAAAATAAAAAAAGAAAAAGTTTTAAAAGACCATGACATGGCGGTTTCTGTTCTGATTGATGAATTGTTAGCTAATAATGTTGTTGAAAGTTTAGAGGATATAAAAGCTGTTGGTCATCGTGTCGTTCATGGTGGCGACAAGTATTCAGATTCAGTAGTAATAGATGATGATGTTTTAAATACTATTGTTGGACTTAGTGACTTAGCACCTTTGCACAATCCCGCTAATGTTATAGGAATAAAGGCTTTCTTCAATAAAATACCAAATGCTATTGCAGTTGCGGTATTTGATACTGCTTTTCATCAAACTATTGAGAAAGAAGAGTTTTTAAGTTCTGGACCTATAGAATGGTATGAAAACCATAAAGTTAGAAAGTATAGTTTTCATGGTACGAGTCATAAGTACATTACTGAGAGAATGAAATCAATTTTAAATAAAAAAGAAGTTAACTTAATAACATGTCATTTAGGTAATGGTGCTAGTATATCGGCTATTAAAGGCGGACAATCTAAAGATAGTACTATGGGATTCACTCCTAATGCTGGTTTGATAATGGGAACTAGAAGTGGTGATTTTGACTTTACAATAATACCTTATATAATGGAAGTTGAGAATAAAACATTAGAAGAGGTTTTAAACGACTTAAATAAAAAAAGTGGACTTTTAGGAATAAGTGGAATAAGTAGTGATTCAAGAGATATTGAAGAAGAGTTTTTAAACAATGAAAAAAATGCTGTTTTAGCTCAAAATATGTATGTTAAAAGAATCGTAGCTTATATTGCCAAATATTTTGTCTTCTTAAAAGAAGTAGACGCTATAACATTTTCAGGTGGTATTGGAGAAAACTCTAGCATTACTAGAAAAATGATATTAGATGAATTAGAAGCACTTAATATAAAAGTTGATAAAGTTTCGAATGAAAAAAGAGAAGATGAATTTTTAATTTCATCGAAAGAGTCTAAAGTAGATTGCTATGTTATTAAGACAGATGAAGAGGTTATGATAGCAAAAGAAACTTACGACTTAACAAAATAGAAAGAGGATAAAGATGTGGACAAATACTTACAAGAAAATTTATAAAAAGATTAAAGATTACGATACTATTGTAATTGCAAGACATGTTGGGGCAGATCCAGATGGATTATCTAGTCAGTTAGCTTTAAAAGAAATCATTTTAAATAGTTTTCCAAACAAAAAAGTTTATGCGATTGGATATCCGGCTTCTAAGTTTAAGTATTTAGGTACTTTAGACAAGTTTACAGAGGATATGTATAAAGATTCTTTGTTAATAGTAGTAGATACTCCTGATTATAGAAGAGTTGATGGTGCGGACCCTAAAAAGTTTGATTATTGTATAAAAATTGATCATCATCCTTTTATGGAAAAGTTTTGTAATTTAGAGTGGATTGATGCTGATGCTTCTTCTGCCGCTCAGATGATAGTTGAGTTAGTTTTTAATACTAATTTAGAATTGACAAAAGAAGCTGCTGAAAAACTTTTTATTGGAATTGTTGCAGACACAAATAGATTTCTGTTTTATTACACGACACCTAAGACATTCAGCTTGGTTTCTAGGCTTTTAGAGGAAACTAAAATTGACTTTACTAAGTTATATGAAAATTTATATATAAGGCCTTTAAATGAGATAAAGTTTCAAGGATATATTACTAATAATTTTAAAATCACAGAAAATGGAGTTGCTAGTATACTCGTAGATGATGATGTTTTAAAAGAATATGAGATAGATGCACCAACTGCTAGAAATATGGTTGGTAATTTCAATTATATTAAAGAGATTTATGTTTGGTTAATAGTGACGGAAGAAAAGGAAAAGGGTAAGTTTAAAGGCTCAATTAGATCAAGAGGTCCAATTATAAATGATGTAGCCACTAAATATAATGGCGGAGGCCATATATATGCTAGTGGGGTAGTATTTGAAAATGAGGAAACATTAACCGATCTTGTAAGTGATTTAGATAAAGAAGCTGAGAACTTTATTAAAAAGGGATAGAAAATTCTATCTTTTTTTTATTTACAAATTTATATTTTACATTTCCCCTTAGTAATTAAGGCGCCATAAAAACGAACTAATGTTTTTGTCAAAAAACCGAACTTTTGTTTGATTTTGGGTCGTTTTTTTTGTATAATTGAAATACAACTAATAAGGGAGGATGAAATAGATGTTAGAAAAAGAAATGTTGTTATCAACTTACAAAGTTGAAAAAAGAAATGGTAAAAAGGCGCCATTTAATGGAGGGAAGATTGCTATTGCAATTCAAAAAGGGTTCGATAGTATAAAAGATGAAGAAGATAACTTGATCTATGAAAAAAAGGATGTAAATAGAGTTTACGAGAAAGTTATAAGTTTGCTTCTTAAGGAAAATAAGGAGAGATCTGTAATTAAAATAGAAGACATTCAGGATTTAATCGAATTAGTTTTAAAAGATTATGGATATGATGAAGTCAAGGATTCTTTTGCCAATTATCGTGAGAAAAGAACTAGATCTAGGGAGATGTTTTTAAATTCAAATGATAATGATAGCCACAAGTTTTTAAAAGCTGTCGAAGGATTAGGATTAAAGTCAGCCAAGGAAGAAGATTCCAAAAGGGAAAACGCTAATGTTGATGGAGATACTGCTATGGGAACGATGCTCCAATATGGTAGTACCATTTCCAAAGAATTTGCTAAATCTTATCTGCTAGATGATAAATTTAAAACAGGACATGATAGCGGTGATATCCACATTCATGATATGGATTTTTTACCTATGGGTACTACCACTTGTTGTCAAATAAACTTGAATAAGTTATTTAAAAACGGGTTTTCAACAGGTCATGGTTTTATAAGAGAACCAAATGATATTATGAGTTATTCGGCTCTAGCAGCCATTGCAATCCAATCTAATCAAAATGACCAACACGGTGGTCAAAGCATTCCAGCATTCGATCATTATTTAGCACCAGGAGTCATAAAAACATTTAAAAAACAATTTAAACAAGCAGTTTATGATTTGTTAGATTATTCCGATTTTATAAAGTTTGTTAATTTTGAAAAAATAGTTAAAGAAATAGACAAACTAACATCTATCGAAGTCGATATATCTATTTTTGAAAAACATTTTAAAAAATCTAATGAAGTAGAAAAAATATTTAATGTTGCGTACAAAAAGTCACTTGAAAAAACAGAAAGAAGAGTTTATCAAGCTATGGAAGCTTTTATTCATAATTTGAATACAATGCATTCTAGAGCAGGGGCTCAAGTACCGTTTAGTTCAATTAATTTTGGGACCGATACCTCTTTAGAAGGAAGGATGGTCACATTAAATTACTTGAAAGCAACTGAAGCTGGTCTTGGAAAAGGGGAGACACCGATTTTTCCGATTTCAATATTTAAAGTAAAAGAAGGTGTTAATTATAATAAGAAAGACCCTAATTATGATTTATTTAAGTATTCATGCGAGGTATCAGCGAAGAGGTTGTTTCCAAATTTTGCTTTTATAGATGCTCCTTTTAACATAAAATATTATGACAAAGATAATTTTGAAACGGAAGTAACATATATGGGGTGTAGAACTAGAGTTTTAGCTAATGCAGTTGATCCTAAAAAAGAAGTAGTAGTTGGAAGAGGTAATTTATCATTTTCATCTATAAATTTGCCTAGACTAGGAATAAAGCATGGAATTGTGAGCAATTCGAAACCAGATATGGATGGTTTTTATAAGGAACTAGAAGAAAAACTGAATTTAGTTAAAGATCAGCTTCTTGCAAGGTTTGAGATTCAATGTAACAAAAGAGTGTATAATTTTCCGTTTTTACTTGGTCAAGGAATCTGGATCGATAGCGAAAAACTAAAACCGAATGATAGACTGAAAAAAGTCTTAAAGCACGGAACGTTGACTATCGGTTTCATTGGTCTTGCTGAAACACTTACTGCCTTAATTGGCAGTCATCACGCTGAATCGAAGGAGGCTGAAAAATTAGGGTTAGAAATAATTGAGTTTATGAAAAAGACGATAGACGGCTTTGTAGAAAATCATAAATTGAATTTTTCACTTATTGCAACGCCTGCTGAAGGCCTTTCAGGTAGATTCGTTTCTATCGATAAAGCTATTTATGGAACAATTAAAGGAGTGACAGATAAAGATTATTATACAAATTCCTTCCATGTCCCAGTAGCGCATAAAATATCAATAGAAAATAAAATAAAGTTAGAGGCACCATATCACACATATACTAATGCAGGCCACATCACTTATATCGAGTTGGATGGTGATGCTAGTAGTAATGTTAAAGCTTTCGAAAAAGTAGTAAGGCTAATGAAAGAGTCAGGTATAGGGTATGGTGCTATAAACCACCCTGTTGATCGCGATCCTGTTTGTGGATTTACAGGAGTAATAAAAGATCACTGTCCAGGGTGTGGAAGGACCGAAGAATCAGGTGTTGAATTTGAGAGGATTAGAAGAATAACCGGGTACTTAGTTGGGACCGTAGATAGATTTAATGATGGCAAAAAAGCCGAAGAGAAAGATAGGGTGAAACATGAATAATGACTGTTAGATTATCAAGCCCTCTTCAGCAAGATAGTATTGTAGATGGTGAGGGTATTAGAATGGTTGTTTGGATGCAAGGTTGTATTCACAACTGTCCAGGGTGCCATAATAAAAAAACCCATAGTTTAAAAGGAGGTTTTGAAAAAGATTTAGAAGAATTAAAACAAGAAATAAAAAATGTTAAAAATCATGACGGAATAACTTTAACTGGAGGTGACCCACTACTTCAAGTAGAGCAATCTCTTGAAATTGCATCATTTTCGAAAAAACTAGGTTTGAATGTCTGGTGTTATACCGGATTCACTTACGAGCAATTAATCGCTATGTCAAGGAGCAACCCTCTTATCCTTGAACTATTAGAAAGTATAGATATATTGATCGATGGTAAGTTCGTTATTGATGAAAAAAGTGCTGATTTATTATTCAGAGGCTCTGCTAACCAAAGAGTGATAAATGTCAAAGAAAGCTTGAAGAAAAATAGAGTTGTCCTAGTGAAAAAATATATTAAGAGAAAAGGTAGTAATAAACCTTTCTTAAAAGAAAAACATCTATTCTTATAGATGTTTTTTGTGTTATAATTTATATAGGTGATAAGCATGGAAATATCAAAATCATATTTAATAAGACAACTATATTTATTGATCTTTTTATTTACTTTGTTATTAATATTAACAGTATCGTTAATATATATCGATTTAAAAGATATAGATTTTTTTGAGACGAATACTTATTATTTAGCATCACCTACCAAAACAAATACACTTATCGATCTCGAAACTTCTGAAAAAATAGAAATAACAAGAGGAAGTGAATTGCTGCATGTCGGAAATTTAGAAGACTTTGTTAAAGTTGAATTCAATGATAGAATTTATTTGATTGATTATAAATATTTAAAAGAAAACATAAATGATGTTGTATTAGAAGATAGTCTTTATGTTAGAACTCCTTCTACTATTAGATTAGAAGACGGGTTATCACTTGTTAAAAAGGGTGAAAAAGTAGAAGTATTAGGATATGATGAAATTTTTGCTGACGGTAGTATTAAAATGTATAAAATAAGGCATAACGAAAAAGAAGGTTATGTTTATGGTAAATATTTAACAGATGATTATGAATATGCTAATTCTACATATACCGAGGGAGATTATGAAATACATCAAAGAAGAGGGAATACTTTAGGAGGCGGTGCTTCTTATAACTTAGATTTCTTTCCTGTTGACAAGGACCCAATTGTGGGAAACGAGATGCCAAGTGAGGCTAGAACTCTTTATTTAAATGGGGCTGTTATTCACAGAGTTGATGAGTATATTGAAGAATTCAAAAATACTTCGATTAATGCTTTTGTTGTAGATATCAAGGATGATAAGATGCCAGCATATAAGTCTGAAGTTATGAAACAGTTTAGTCCCACAAATTACAATAGAGCTTTGAACACATTTGACCGCTATAAAACCGCAATTGATAAACTAAACGATGCGGGATTTTATACTATTGGAAGAATAACAGTTTTTAAAGATGAATATTTTGTTATGGACCATAAAGATCATGCGATACTAGATAAAAGAAGTGGGAAACCACTAATACACAATAATTCAAATTGGCCAACACCATATTCTAGAGAAGTTTGGGAGTTCAATGTTGAACTTGCTAAAGAGGCGGTAAGAGAATTCGGGTTTAATGAAATCCAATTTGATTATATTAGGTTTCCAGATAGAATTAATAGACTTGAAAGAGATGGACACATAAATTTAAAGAACAGATATGATGAAGATAAAGCAGAGGCTGTTCAAAACTTTTTGTTTTATGCGAAAGACGAATTAAGAGAAGTGGGGGCGTATATATCGGCTGATGTTTTTGGGGAATCATCGCATGCGTATGTAACAGCCTATGGCCAGTATTTTCCGGCTATTTCAAACATAGTTGATGTTATTAGTCCTATGCCATATCCAGATCATTTTTCGATGTATGAGTATGGACTAAAGGTTCCTGTGTGGACTACTCCTTATGAAGTTTTAAAAATATGGGGTAATTTTACAAGACTGAGACAAAATGAGACGCCGACACCTGCTAAAGTTAGGACGTGGATCCAAGCATATGATGCAATTAGGAGCCCACGTATTAAATATGACAATGAAATTATTGAACTACAAATCCAAGCTTTAGTTGATAGTGAATTGGATGGTGGTTTTATGACTTGGAATGCAGCATCTAATTTATCAAGATATATAAGCTATAAAGACGCTTTTGAAAGGGAGTACTAATATGAATAAAGTGATAATAAATAATAAAGAGTATGAAATTTTAGAGGACATTAACAATGCTTTTGACAAAGAGGAAGTATCTTCTAAATTAACTGATTTTTTCGATGAATATGACTATATAATAGGTGATTGGGCTTACGGTAAGTTAAGATTAAAAGGTTTTTGCAATAAAGAAAATAAAATTTATAGCAAAATAAATGATATACAAAATAAAGAGGACTACATAAAAGAGCACTGTGCTTTTGGTTGTAAGTATTTTGTGATGAAAAAAAGTGTATAACGCTTTTTTTTATGTTATAAAAAATAGAAATAAAACCATAAAAATGTTATAATTGATTATACGGTGATAGTATGGAAAAATATGAATTATTAAAAAGTTATGAAAAAATTTCTGACGATATAAACGAACTTAGGAGGTCACTTTGACATCCCTAGTAAAGAGAACAGAAAAATAGAATTGGAATCTTCTATGAGTGAAGAGAATTTTTGGGATGATAGAGAAAAAAGTGAAAAAATAATCAAAGAATTTAATCATATTAAAATTTTGCTAGAAAAAATAGAAGAAGTAGATAGCAAAGTAAAATCTAATTTAGAAATATTAAATAGCGATAGCTTTGAATCTGAAGAAGAGTTAAGTGATTTAATAGAATCCGATATTGAAGATATAGAGGCTGTAATAAATGAATTAGAAATAAACATTTTGTTAAACGAACCATATGATGATAATGATGCGATTTTTGAAATTCATTCAGGTGCCGGTGGTACTGAATCATGTGATTGGGCTAATATGCTTTATAGAATGTATTTAAGATATTTTGATTTAAAAGGTTATAAATATGAGGTTACTAGTGTTCACGATATGGATGTTGGCATTAAGAGCGCTTCTATTATTGTTAAAGGTAGTTATGTTTATGGTTATTTAAAAAACGAACAAGGAGTTCATAGATTAGTTAGAATTTCACCATTTGATTCAAACAATAGAAGACACACATCATTTGCATCTATAAATGTTTTACCAATGTTTAATAATAACGAAATTGAAATCGAAATAAAAGATTCAGATGTTAAAATAGACGTATATAAAAGTAGTGGTGCTGGCGGTCAATCTGTTAATACTACAGACAGTGCAGTTAGGATAACTCATTTAGAATCTGGCATAGTTGTTACTTGCCAAAACGAAAGAAGTCAGATTCAAAATAAATTAAGAGCAATGGAAATTTTAAAAAACAAACTGTATAAACAGGAATTAGAGAAACAAGAAAGCGAAATGAAAGAAATTAAGGGTGACCAAAGTTCAATTGAATTTGGATCACAGATTAGAAGTTATGTTATGCACCCTTATTCACTTGTGAAAGATCATAGAACAAACTTCGAAACATCTAATGTTGATAAAGTCATGGATGGGGATATCGAAGATTTCATAAATGCTAATTTAAGGAGTGTAAAAAAATGAATTTATTTTTCAAAAAAAACGAAAATATTTTAAAAGAAATATATAAGCAAGATTTGTTAGTAAGATACTCGATGTTTTTATTAGGGGTATTTGCAGCAGCAGTGGCATTCAATCTTTTTATATTACCAATGAGAATAACATTTGGGTTTAGTGGAATAGCAGTTGTTATAAATGACGTATTTGGATATAACGCAGGAAATGTAATGATAATTTTGGGGGTATTTGCAATTGTATTAAGTTTGTTATTTCTCGGTAAAGAAAAAACAAAGTATTCAGTAGCAGGAGCAATATTATATCCACTATTCATTAAACTAACTGAAGGGCTTCCTGAAATGGTTAATATTAACTTAGAGGATCCACTTTTGATAGTTTTATATGGTTCGGTAATAACCGGATTTGGATTAGGTCTTGTTTTTAAAACAGGGTTCACAACAGGTGGCACGGATATAATAAACCAAATAGTTTTTAAATATGCGAAAATTTCGATAGGAACGGCTATGATAATTGTTAACGGTGTAATAATAACGTTAGGTTTATTATCATTTGGTCTTAATATTGCGATGTATTCATTAATGGCACTTTATATAATAAGTGTCTTAATAGATAAAGTTATTTTAGGTATATCGAATTCAAAAATGTTTTACATAGTAACTTCTAAAGAGAAAGAAGTTAAAGAATTCATAATTGATAATTTGCATCAAGGTGTAACGATGATGGATTCTAAAGGTGGTTTCAGTGGTAATAAAAGAAAAGTTATTATGTGTACTGTACCAACTAAGCAATACTTCATCTTAAAAGAAGGTATAAATCAAATAGATGAAGAAGCATTTTTTGTAGTAGCGGACACTTATGAGGTGTTTGGAGGAAGTATGAAAAAAATACATTAAAAGGGGTTGATTATAATGAGCTTAATAGAGATGAGAAATGTTAAAAAAAGATATAAAAACGGTGTTACCGCCGCACATGATGTTAATATTAATATTAATAAAGGTGAGTTTGTTTTTATAATAGGATCTACCGGATGTGGTAAATCTACTGTTATAAAAATGATGTATAGAGAAGAAAAGCCAACTGAGGGTACAATTGTAGTTGGTGGTTTAAATGTCGGGAAACTTAGAAATAGTAAAGTATATAAATTAAGAAGAAAACTAGGTGTTGTTTTTCAAGATTACAAATTACTTAACAAGTCTACTGCATATGAAAATGTTGCGTTTGCATTAGATGTTTTAGGACTTCCTAAAGACGAGATTCATAAAAAAGTTATTAAATCGCTTGATTTAGTAGGGTTGAAAAACAAAGCGAAAAACTACCCTGAACAATTATCAGGTGGTGAGCAACAAAGAATAGCAATAGCAAGAGCAATTGTTAATGGTCCGAGAATATTGATTTGTGATGAGCCGACTGGTAACTTAGACCCACCAACGAGCGCAGAGATAATGAAAGTACTTATGGAGATTAATAGAATGGGAACTACCGTAATAATGGTTACACACAACCATGATGTTGTAAAAGAGGCTAACAAAAGAGTTATTCTCATGGAATCAGGTAGAGTTGTAAAAGAATATAAAGAAGGTGAGTACGCATGAAATTTGTAAGAATTTTATCTAGGAACTT
>SKIH01000021.1 GCA_007116525.1 Bacilli bacterium | reverse complement strand
TTTGTGATAACTATGGTTGTGATAGGTGTTATAAGAGAGTTTATTGGAAATAATTCACTTACTATAATTGATAATTTAAGCGTATTAACAGGCTTTACTTTAAAATTTGAAAATATTATACCTAGTAATAATATAATGCCTTTTACTTTATTGCAAGAACCAGCCGGAGCATTTATAACATTAGGGTTTTTAATGGCTTTTTTCAAAGCGTATTTGACTAAGAAGGAGGCAAACAATGGGACTAATTAATTTATTTTTAGCAAGTATACTTACTCAGAATATCGTATTAACAAGATTTTTAGGAGTATGTCCATTTGTTGGAACTTCCGATAAAGAAAGAAATGCAGTAGGGATGGGACTTGCTGTAATGTTAGTAGTAACAATATCTAGTATTATTACGTATTTCATCCATTACTATGTACTTGTTCCAACTAATACAGAACACTTAAGAACTGTTATGTTTATTTTAATTATTTCATCTTGTGTTCAAATAATTGAGATTTTAATTAAAAAGTTTTTCAAAGATTTATATAGCGCACTAGGAATTTATCTTCCATTGATTACATCAAACTGTGCTGTTTTAGGTATAGTCCTTCTTAATATAAATGCCAGTTATACTTTTGTTGAAGTATTAACTTTCAGTATTGGTAGTAGCCTTGGTTTTACATTAGTAATTTATATATTTTCAACAATTAGAGAAAAATTAGAAAAAAATGATATTATAAAACCATTAGAGGAATTTCCGATCGCACTAATAATTGCGGGTATTATGGCACTTCTATTTAGTAAGTATGGTGCTTAATATGATAGCATATTTAATATTAATAGGATTTATAATATTAACTTTAGTATTATATAGTTTAAAAAAAGAAAATAAAGAAGACAAAAAAAACACAACTAGTTGTGGGGGGTGTAATGCTTGCAAATCATAATAGTTTTTACAGTTATAAGTTTAATTTTAGGGCTAATAATAGTTTTTATTGATTCTAAATATAATGAGGAAGATGATCAATTAAAGGAAATAGAAAATTTACTTCCTGGAATTAATTGTGGCATATGTGGCTATAAAACTTGTAAAGGTATGTCTGAATTTTTAGTGGATAAACCATTAGAGTACAAAAAGTGTAGACCGCTTAAAAATCCTGAAGAGTTAGTAGCATATTTAAGATTAAAAAAAATATTAGACGAATAAAAAAACAAGTACATAATCGTACTTGTTTTTTAGTTTTCTTCGTTTTCTAAACTTCTTTCAGCTTTTTTAAGTGTTTTTAATTCTCTAGCACTTAATCTTACTTTAAGTCCATCTTCAAGAGTTACAGTTTGTAAATTTGGTTTTTGAGATCTTCTTGTAGCATTTAACGCGTGTGATCTTTTATTTCCAAATAATGGTTTTTTACTTGTTACTTTTGTAGCCATTTTAATTCCTCCTCTTAAGTAATTGCTATATAACTTTAACATATAGCAATATTATTGTCAATAATTCTTAGTATAATTCTTTCTTTAAAAGTTCGATATTTTCGTTTGTTATAGTTAAAAAATCTGCTCGATCTCTACGTTCTTGTTCAGTTAGGTTACTTAGTGGATGGATTTCTACAACTTCAACTTCTGTTTCGTTAATAAACGATGTAATATCACTACTTAATTCTTCGCCTCTAAGAACATACAAATAACTAAGCGCACCACTTTCTATCATTCGTTTAGAGTCAACTAAAACCCTATCAGAAATAGATTCTTGGTCTAAAGAAATAATGTTAAAACCATACTTTTCTAAAAACAAAAACATATCATTTGAAACGAGTAATGTTTTTGAAGTAGAGCTATCTGCCAATAATCGTAAGTTAGCATCTATTCTTGAAACTTCTACTTTTAACTCATCATATCTGTTATCAATTTCATTGATCAAATAAGTATTTGTAACGTATTCTTTAAGTCCATTTCTAACATTTTGTGCTAGCATTAGAAAGTTAGATGGATCTAACCATAATTCTTCAGCACCTCTTGATGCTTCCATTGTAAGTGAAGTATCAATTATTCTTAATCTTGGATTTTCACTAAACATTGGAATAACATAATCTTTTTCATCACTCTCACCATTAAACACGAATAAATCGGCTTGGCTAAAGTCTCTAATTTGTTTATCTGTTAAAATATATCTTCCTGGATTAACGCCATCTGGATAAATAGATACTATTTCACTATTATCTCCATAAAGTCTCTCTGTTATATATTCGATTGGATAAACCGTTGTATAAACTTGGATATTTTCAAAACTATCTCTTTTAATACATCCTGATATCATAATAGTTGCTATAAAAAGCATTGCTAATATACTAATTTTTTTCATCGTTTTTGCTCCTTTTTACTGGGTCTAATCCACCTTTACCAAATGGATTACATCTTAGTATTCTAAATAAACTATAAATACTTCCTTTGAAAGCCCCATGTATTTCTATGGAACCCTTAGCATATTCACTACAAGTTGGAACGTATCTACAATTTCTGTGTGAAGTTGTTGGCAACTTCTGATATAAATCTATAATTTTAAGTAATATTTTTTTCATTTTTCACCAACATAATTATACTAAAATAAAAGCAAAAAGTAAAATTAAATACATTAAAGTTTTACGTTATAGGAATATTTTTGATATAATGTAGGTGGTGATAAAAATGGAAATATTAAAAAAGTTAAATATAGTACCAACAAATGAGGACATATTTAAAAAAGCTTTCACACATACTTCTTATGCTAATGAGAATGATGTTGATAGTTATGAAAGATTAGAGTACTTAGGAGATACGGTTTTAGATCTCATAATGACAGATTACTTATATCATAAGTATCCTAACGAAGAAGAGGGAAACTTAACTAAGATGCGTGCTAATTTGGTTTGTGAAAATGCTTTGTATGAGTATTCTATGGAACTAGGCTTAAATGAAGAAATTTATTTAGGAAAAGGCGAAAAAGAGCATGGAGGCAAATATAGAAAAGCAATAGTAGCGGATGTTTTTGAAGCTTTTATTGCAGCACTTTATTTAGATAAGGGATTTAAATATACAAAAAAGTTTTTAGAGCACAATGTTTTTCCTATAATCGAGGAAAGTGATCATGATTTTTTTGTAGATTACAAATCTTTGTTACAAGAGCAAATCCAAACAGATAAAAGAAGTCTAGAGTATGTTTTAACAAAAGAAGATGGACCTGCACACGATAAGTGTTTTACTGTTGTAGTAAAAGTCGATAATATAAAATATGGTAAGGCAAGCGCTAAAAGTAAAAAGGAAGCTGAAAGATTAGCAGCTAAAGACGCATTAACAAAAAGTGTTGGTGGCTTTTAATGGGAAGAGCATATGAAGTAAGAAAAGCATCTATTCAAAAAACAGGAGATAAAAAAGCAAAGTTATATACTATGTATGCTAAAGAAATATATCAGGAAGCCAAAAGTGGTGGCACAAGCGAAGAGTCTAATGATGAATTGAGAAGTTTAATCGAAAAAGCGAAGAAAGAGCAAATACCAGGAGACTTAATAAAAAGAGCGATCGATAAAGTTAAAAGTGGAGCATCTGAAGATTATCAAACTTTAAAGTATGAAATTTTTGGTCCCGCTTCATCAAACTTGATAGTAGAATGCTTAACAGATAATCCAAACAGAAGCATTAGTTCTATTAGAACGGTAGTTAACAAGATGGATGTTAAACTAGCCGACCAAGGAAGTATTAGTTATATGTATGAAACTTTCTCTTATTTTGAAATAAAAGATGTAGAGGAAGAAAAGATTATGGAAGCCTTAATTGAAAACGGTTTAGACTTTATGGATATTTACTCAAAAGATGATGTGGTATGTATTAAAGGTGATGTAAAAGACTTAAATAACATAAAAAAAGCTTTATTAACTTTAGGGGAAAATAAGGTTTTGACAGAAGAGATAAAAATGGAATCTTCATCTAAAGTTACCTTAGATGAAAACAGCATAGATTCATTTAAAAAACTTGTTGAATTACTAGAGGATGAAGAAGAAGTTAAAAAAGTATATCATAATGTATTAAACGCATAATAAAAGGGCATAATTTGTGCCTTTTTTCTTTTTTTATTGATTGTAATATGGTAAACTAATATTAATAGAAGGTGATTGAATGACAAAGCAAAATGTTTTACCGGCTGATACTTACACTGTTGTTAATAAAACCATTTTGAAAAGCGATATAAATAATTTGCTTTTCTTGCTTTACCAACCAATAATTGGTAGTGATTCTATCAACCTTTACTTAACTTTATGTTCTTACTTAGATTCCTTAAAAATATCATCAAAAAAATGGTCGCATCATCATTTAATGACCAGTACGAGACAAGATTTAACAAAAATAATTTATGCAAGAGAAAAACTAGAAGCAATTGGCCTTTTAAAAACTTATTTAAAAAAAGGTGAAGTTAATGAATTTGTTTATGAACTTTATTCGCCGCTTGATGCATATGAATTTTTTGAAAATCCTCTTCTTGCAACATCTTTATATAATAACGTTGGAAAAGATGATTTTGAAAGAATCATAAGTAACTATAAAATTCCAAATATTTCTTTAAAAGACTACAAAGATATAAGTTGTAGTTTTTCTGATGTTTTCGAAGTCAAGGAGTTTTTACAAGTCGAAAAACTTTTAGATGATTTAAAATATAGTAATAAACTCGGGATTGAAGTATCATACGATCTAGATGTAGACAATATTATCTCATCTATTCCTGATGAGTTAATTAATAAAAAAAGTATTACTAAAAACCAAAAAGAAATATTATATAAAATCGCATATACATATAATTTAGATGAACAGGCTCTTAAAAATATAGTTTTAGATAGTTTAGATTCATCTAAAAAAATAAACAAAGATTCAATTAGAAATAAAGCTAGAAATTATTATAAGTTTGAATCTGGTGGAAAACTACCAACTATATCGAATAAAACACAGCCAGACTATTTAAAAACATCATCAAATGAGGTTAATGCTAAGGAAAAATTAATTTATCAATTTGAAAATACAACACCATATGACTATTTAAAGTTAAGAAATATGGGAAATAGACCAAGCAAGCAAGAATTATCTTTAATCGAAGAATTATTAATTGATTTTAATTTAAAACCAGGGGTTGTTAATGTATTAGTTGATTATGTGCTTAAAACAAATAGTAATAAGTTAACTAAAAACTATGTACTTGCGATCGCATCACAATGGGTCAAATCGGATATTAAAACTGTTAAGGATGCTATGGATTTAGCGCTAAAAGAAAACAAAAAGAAAAAAACTTATAAAAAAAGAGCAACCAAAAAAGAAGTTGCTGCTCCAAGTTGGATAGATGATGATATAAAAGATGAGGAAGCATCACAAGAAGATCAAAAAATGTTTGAAGAATTATTAAAAAAATATGAGTAGGTGAAGTATGGAAAAAGCGTATGATAAGATAAAGTCTTTTTCGAAATCAAAAGATATAGAAAAAGAGTTAAAAAAGAGTTATAACGAGGCAATTAAAGACAAAGAGTTTGACGCTTTTTTGAAAAAATTAAAAGCTTCGGACGATCTTTTGTATAAATATACATTGAGACTCCAAACTAGTTTTGAAGAATATAAAAATTGTATCAAATGTAAGAGTATTCATGAGTGCAAAAATGAGGTTACCGGATTTGCATACGTCCCTAAAGTATCAAATGGGAATATAGATTTTTATTATAAGGCATGCAGATTTACTAAAAAAATAAATGAAGAAACTAAACATTTAAAAAACATATACTTTTTAGATGTACCAAAAGAAATAAAAGAAGCCAGTATGAAAAACATTTATAAAACCGATAAAAAGAGGTTTGATGTAGTTAAATGGCTTCATTCGTTCATTGAAAATTATAAAAATAACCCGAATCAAAAAGGACTATATTTAAGTGGTAACTTTGGTACTGGAAAAACTTATTTAGTAGCAGCAATGTTTAATGAGCTTGCTTCAAATAATGTTAAAAGTGCCATTGTTTATTGGCCTGAGCTTTTAAGATATTTGAAAGGATCGTTTTCATCTGATTTTAATGAAAAGTTCAATCAAATTAAAAAAGTGCCGCTCCTTTTAATAGATGACATTGGAGCTGAGACTACAACAGCATGGTCAAGAGATGAAATTTTAGGACCTATTTTGCAATACAGAATGCAAGCAAAATTGCCGACTTTTTTCACTTCAAACTTAAATTTAGAGCAACTTGAAAAGCATCTTAGTGTAACGAGGGATTCGGTAGATGTTGTTAAAGCTAAAAGAATTATCGAAAGAATTGGTCAACTTACAGAAAAACAAGAACTATTAACTAAAAATCTTAGAAAATAATGGAGGATAATATGCCAGACGAACGAATTCAGCTAAAAAACTTAAAAAATTTAATTAGCAAGAGTAAAAAGAAAATGCCTAAACTTCAAGAACTTTGGTATTACTTAGATGTTGATACGAATGACGAGGTTTTATTTAAAATATTGGATTTGATTGAACATGATATTGATAACATAAACTTAAACTCTGATTACAAAGAGTTTCAATATTTATCCAATTGTTTTAAGTACTTCAATTACAGTAAAAGTCGAGCAAAGTTTGATAGTGAAAACATTCATTATGATGTTTATTTAAGGTTGAAAAACATCAGTGATAAGATTGAACAGAAACTTGAAAATAAAGGTAGAATTGCGAATTATAATAAGTATACAAAAACAAAGTCACAGCTGATTTCGTTTATTAATAACACAGAGTCTTTTAGAAAAAAATGGGTTTCTAAATTGACTATAACTCCAGAAGAGCATAATGAGATAATAAAAAATATGGCAGAACATATTTTGTTTGAAATAAAAGATATAACTATTTCTAAAAACTTACTTAAGAACATAAGTGATGTAAGAGACATAAGGTATGCAGGTAACAAAACAATCTTAGCAAAAGTCTTTGCGGGGTACATGAATGGACTTAAAAGTTCAAATGACTTAGAAGTGGTTTATTACGAAGAATTATTTAAAAATTATTTCAAAAAAGGATTGAGTAAAGATGAACTTAAAGATGTTAAAGAACATGCTGTTCAAGTTGATGCTTTTGTAGAATATAGTAAATATAAATCGAACTTTGTAATGAATGTTGTTGGAGAACACTTGAAATTTATAGAGTCTTATTTGAGAAATGACAAAAAAGTAGCAAAGTTTTACAATCCAAATTCAGTATCTGTATATGATAATACTATAGGGTATGAGGAACTTAAATCGATGAAATACGACGTTAGTAAATATGAAGATATGAGAGATAAATATACATTTACAATTGATTCTCCAACTTGCAAGAGAAAAGAAGATGCGGTAAGTATATCAAAATATAACGAAAATGGGTATGAATTAAATGTATACATTAGTGATATCGCAGAACTTATTAATAACGATAAAGATATTTATGATAGAGTAGTATCTATGATCGTAGGAGAGGAAAGAAAATACAAACATCTTTTTTCGAAAAGATTTTTAAATGAATATATTTCTTTGAATGAAGGGGAAGATAGATTTACTATTGCATTTTGTTTTAAAATCAATAAGGATTTAGAAGTGGTAGACTTTGATATTAAACATGCTTTAATAAACATTGATAAAAATTACTTTGATGACACAATAGAAAGTGATTTGAAGAGACAAGAGATCGATGATCAAATGAATCCTAGAATGTTAATTAATTTAGTAGCAGCTATGAGATATAAGAATGATTCAAATAGCAATGAAGTGTGTTTATGTAAGAAAAAGTTAATTGACAAAATGGGTTACTACCCTAATGCAAATACTCGTGTTATAGGAGATTTGTCATGTTTAGTCAATTCAAATGTTGCTAAATACTTTCACGAAAAAGATTTGCCAATAATATATAAAAGTGGTGCATATGATGAACCAAAGAAAATTTCTGAATATTTAAATGAACTTAACTTAAATAAAAAAGAAATGGAAATTTTAAAAGAAGATCTTTGCAAAACAACTTATAAAGAAAAGTTGACTGTAATGGCTGATGAAAACATTAAATTTGAATATGAGCCTTACCCTCCAGTTACTAATCCAATTAGAGATGATGTTTCATTTTTAAACCAAGTTTTAATTAAGGAATTTGTTTTAGATAACAATATAGATTACGACAATTTATTAACTAGTGAAGAACTTTATCAGTTGAAAAAGAAACATTCTGCTACTATCCCATATATATGTCATTACATTGATCAAAAAAGAAAAATAGCAAAAGTCAAAACATT
>SKIH01000053.1 GCA_007116525.1 Bacilli bacterium | reverse complement strand
TTTGGTATATTCAGGCATTAACTAAAACTGATGAAAGCTTAAATGCATTTAATTTATTTAGGTTAATTAATCCTATTAATAAATCTAGTGAAGATGTCTTAGTTGAAAAATATAAAACAGAACCTTACGTTATAGCAGCCGATGTATATTCAAATAAACACCATGAAGGACGTGGAGGTTGGACTTGGTATACTGGGTCTGCAAGTTGGGCTTATAAAGTATTATTAGAAGATATTTTAGGAGTTAGAAAAGAAGGCGATTTCTTAGTAATAAATCCTAATATATCAAAAGATATGAAAGAATATAAGATAACTTATAAACACTTAAGTTCTACTTATAATATTACTGTGAAAAATCCAAATGAAATAACAGGCGGAGAAGTTAAATTATCAAGTGATGACAATATTATTACCGATAATAAAATAGAACTTATTGATGCTGATAAAACATTTGAGATTACTTGTAAAATCAAGGAGGCCTCATGATAAGATTTGATTTAGAAAGATATACTAATATTAAAGATTTTGATATACCTTATGATGATTATAATAATTATTTAAATAGAATTATAAATACTAATTCATTTTATGATATTGATAATTTATTCGATGAAGAACTTATTTATAAAATGCAAAGTTTATCTAACGAAATTAAAAAAAATAATGGTGTTTTGCTAATAGTAGGAATAGGGGGCTCATATTTAGGGTCCAAAGCTCTGATTGGCTCTCTAACTAACTACTTTGATAATTCAAATATTTATTATGCTGGAAACAGTTTATCAAGTGATTATTTGCATGATTTATTAAAAGAATTAGAAGGTAAGAACGTTTATTTAAATGTTATTAGTAAATCTGGTTCAACACTTGAAATTACGAAAACTTTTGAAGTTTTAAAACAAAAAGTTAGAGAAGAGAACATTATAGTAACAACTGATAAATATAGCCCCCTTTATAATTTAGCAATCGAGAAAAGATATAATTTATTAGAAATACCAAAAACAATTGGTGGTAGATTTTCTATATTTACACCTGCAGGACTATTTCCAATTATATTTGCGGGTATTAATGTTAATGAACTTAAAAGAGGGGCTAAGGATGCTATATTAAATAAAAATTATATAATAAAGTATGCCCATGTAAGAAATGAATTATTTAAGCAGGGTAAAAAGGTTGAAGCTTATGTATGTTATGAACCAAAGTTAGAAGCATTTTTAAAATGGCTCCAACAATTATATGGTGAAACACTTGGAAAAAATAAAAAAGGGATACTTCCAATGACTATTTTAAATACTACTGATCTTCATTCACTAGGGCAGTTTATACAAGAAGGAAACCCGATTTTATTTCAAACAGTATTTAAAGTGCTGCAAAGTAAAAATGATATAAAAACTAAAAATAAATCGTTTAGTGAATTAAATACAATTGCAACTGATGCAACATTAAGAGCGCATTTAAAGGGAAATGTTTATTCTAATTTAATTGAAATAGATAAGTTAGATGAATATAATATTGGTTACTTAACAGAATTTTTCTTGCTGTCGTGCTACTATAGTTCGTTTATTGAAGGTGTGAACCCTTTTACACAGCCAGGAGTAGAAGGTTATAAAAGAGAAATGAAAGAAATGTTATAAAACATTTCTTTTTTTTTGGTATAATCATAATAGAGGTGAAACTATGAAAATATTAGAATCAAAAAGTATAGTTAAAAATTTTGGAAAAGTTAGAGCTTTAGATGGAGTAAATTTAGAAATCAAAAAAGGCGAAGTATACGGTTTCATTGGTCCTAATGGTGCTGGTAAAACTACTACTATAAGAATTCTTTTAGGTATTTTAAAGGCAGATGAAGGTAGTGCTAGTATATTTGGTATGGACGTGTGGAGTGATGCTGTTGAAATTCATAAAAAAGTTGCTTATGTACCTGGTGAGGTTAATTTGTGGCCCAACTTAACAGGTGGTGAGGTAATAGACTTGTTTACTTCACTAAGAGGAAAAATCAATGTTGAAAAAAGGGATGACCTAATAAGAAGATTTAATTTAGACCCAACCAAAAAATGTAGAACTTATTCTAAAGGTAATAGGCAAAAAGTAGCACTTATTGCAGCCTTTGCATCAGATGCTGAATTATTTATATTAGATGAACCAACAAGTGGTCTTGATCCACTGATGGAACAAGAGTTTCATAAATGTATTGATGAAGCAAAAAAAGCAGGTAAAAGCATTTTGTTATCAAGTCATATTTTATCTGAGGTTGAAAAGCTTTGTGATAAGGTAAGTATAATTAAAGATGGAAAAATAATTGAAAGTGGTGTTTTAAAAGAAATGAAACACTTAACTGTAACTAATATATATGCTGAAACTAAATCCAAAGTTACTGGTGTTAATAAATTAAAAGGAGTACATATATTTGAAGCAAAAGATGATGGCTACTCATTGCAAGTTGATAATGAGGTCTTACCTGATATAATTAAAAAGATTAGTGATTTTGATGTTATAAAAATCGAAAGTTATCCTCCAACTCTAGAAGAACTATTTATGAAACATTACGAGAATGTAGAGGTTGATTAGTATGAATAAAAATCTATTCAAAGGGACCTTTGATTTAATTAAATTATTAGCTAAAAGAAATATATTATCTATTAGTATTTGGTTAGTATCTATCGTCTCTATAACAGTAGTAGTATTAGGTGCATTTACAGGTCTTTATAGTTCTGAAGAAGAGATGTTTGCTATGGCTGAAACTATGAGAAATCCTGCAATGACAGCGATGGTAGGACCTAGCGAAGGACTTGATAATTACCATGTTGGCGCACAGATGTCTCATCAAATGCTCTTATTTACTGGAATAGCGATAGCTGTTATGGCAATATTGATAGTTACAAAAAATACAAGAGCAGATGAAGAAGATGGACTTATCGAAATGATTAGGTCCCTTCCAGTAGGTAGATTATCTGTTAGTTTAGCTATAAATAAACTTATGAGTACTGTGTTTATTTTACTATTCATTGTAGTAGCGATTTCAATGTATTTAACAGGTCTTGAAAACATTACTTTAGAAGGGTCTATATTGTATGGAGCAGCCCTTGGAATGATAGGTATATTTTTCGCGTCATTAACTTTAGTTTTTGCGCAACTTACTGAAAATAGTAGGGGCACTATTGCATATTCTTTTGCCTTTCTGATGCTTGCTTATTTTATTAGAGCAATAGGGGATGTTAGTAATGAGATGCTTGCTCTTATTTCTCCTTTAGGTTTGATTTTAAGAACTCACCCTTTTGTTCTTGATAATTGGTGGCCGATATTAGTGATGTTTGTAGCATCGGTGTTATTATTCGTTTTAGCACTATATTTAAATTCGATTCGTGATCTTGGTTCTGGCTTTATACCATCAAAACCTGGAAAGAAAACAGCTTCAAAATTTTTAAGAAGACCAATTGGTCTTTACTTAAGGTTACAAAGAACAAGTATAATAGCATGGTTTATTACAATGTTTTTATTAGGCGTTTCTTATGGGTCAATTTTTGGTGATCTAGAACAATTTATATTAAGTAATGAAATGATTCAACAAATGGTTTCTCAAGATTCTAATTTTACACTGAATGAACAGTTTATGACGGTTTTAATGCTTGTTATGTCAATGATGGCAACTATTCCTGCAGTTATATTTGTATTGAAGATTAGAAGTGAAGAAAAGAAAAAGAGAATAGAAAATATCCTTTCAAAAAGTGTTTCTAGAAATGAATTGTTATTTTCAAATTTAATAATTTCTTTAGTGTTAGGATTTTTGATGCTAATTACGTCAGCACTCGGATTATATAGTGCATCTAGTGCTGTAATGGATGATCCGATACTGCTTAGTACTATTATTAAAGCTAGTATAGTATATTATCCAGCGATGCTAATTATGATAGGGTTTGCTTTATTTTTAAATGGAATATTTGAAAGAGCAACACCACTCGTATGGCTTTATATTGTCTACTCATTTTTAGTGAGTTATTTAGGCGACTTACTACAAATTCCAGAAGCAATAATGAAAACAACACCGTTTGGGAATATACCTAATTATCCAGTTGAAGAAGTAAATGTGTTAAATTTAGTTTTAATGGTTTTAGTGGCAAGTTTATTAATTGTAATAGGCTTTATAACTTACAACAAACGAGATATAAAAGAATAGAGTTAATATAATGTTGAAAGCAAAATTTACTTGTGTTATAATTTAATCAATCAATTAATGCATTAATGAAGAAGTAGTAATAAGTAAAATTAATTTCAAGAGAGTTAGTGGCCGGTGTAAACTAACATTAATAGCTTATGAATTCACCTTCTAGCAGACATTAATAATGTCCGGTCACGCGATATAGTGTTTGAGGCAGTTTTAATACTGTAAATTAAGGTGGTACCACGTAATCACGTCCTTATTAGGATGTGATTTTTTTATTTATTTAAAGGAGGAATTAAAATGAATGAAAAAGTAAAAGATATTAAAAACAAATTTGAAAGTGATCTTAAAAATGTTAAGAATACAAAAGAATTGAATGAACTTAGAGTTGAGTACTTAGGTAAAAAAGGGTATATTCAAAAATTGAATCCGCTAATTAAGGATTTAAGTAATGAAGAAAAAAAAGAGTTTGGGAAAAGTTTAAATGATATAAAAAACTTTATTTCAAAAGAACTTGAAGAATTAAAAATGAAACTTGATAAAAAAGAGTTAGAAGAGAAATTGGTTTCAGAAAAAATTGATACTTCATTACCCGCAACAAAATTTTCTAAAGGATCAATTCATCCTCTAACTAAGGTTAGAAGAGAAATAGAAGAAATCTTTATTTCAATGGGATATGATGTTGTTGAAGGACCGGAAGTTGAGTTTGATTTATATAACTTTGAAAAGTTAAACTTACCTAAAAACCATCCTGCAAGAGATATGCAAGATACTTTTTATGTTAACGATGAGGTTCTTTTAAGAACCCACACTTCACCAGTTCAAGTTAGAACGTTAGAAAAAAGTGAGGGAGATATTAGAATTATATGCCCTGGTAAAACTTATAGAAGAGATAGTGATGATCCAACTCATTCACATCAATTTACGCAAGTAGAAGGATTAGTAGTTTCAAAAGATGTATCTTTATCACATTTAAAAGGAACGCTAGAAGAATTTGCAAAAAAGATGTTTGGTGATAGTGTTAAAGTAAGGTTTAGACCTAATTATTTCCCATTTACTGAACCAAGTATTGAAGTTGATATTTCATGCTTCAAGTGTAAAGGAGAAGGATGTTCATTTTGTTCCAAAACTGGGTTCATTGAAATATTAGGTGCCGGTATGGTTCACCCTAATGTTTTAAAAATGAGTGGATACGATCCTGAAGTTTATCGAGGTTTTGCATTTGGTATGGGAATTGAAAGAGTAGCAATGATTAGGCACGAAATAAATGATATTAGAGATTTTTATACAAATGATATAAGGTTTTTAAACCAATTTAATAGAAAAGGAGGACTAGAAGATGAAGCTTAGTAGAAACTTTTTAAAAGATTATGTAGATATAAAAGATATCAATATTTATGAATTAGCAGATAAAATGGTTAAAGTTGGAAACGAATTTGAAACTATAAGACAACTTGCTAATTCTGATAGCTTAGTAGTCGGAAAAGTTATAGAATGTGAGAAACATAGCGAAAGTGACAAGTTAAGTGTTTGCAAAGTAGATGTAAAAGACGAAGTGTTACAAATAGTATGTGGAGCTCCTAATGTTAGGGAAGGTTTAAAAGTTGTAGTTGCAAAAGTAGGGGCCGTATTGCCTGGTAATTTTGAAATCAAGAAAGCCAGTATATTAAACACCGAATCAAATGGTATGATTTGTTCACTGCTTGAACTTGGAATCGATAAAGCTTTCTTAAGCCAAGAAGATATAGATGGAATACATGAGCTAAATAATGAAGCAAAAGTAGGAGAAGATCCAAATAAATATTTAATGTTTGATGACTATATAATAGATTTTGATCTTACTGCTAATCGTGGTGACCTATTGAGTGTAATTGGTATGGCTTATGAAGTGTCAGCTATATACGATAAAAAAGTAATTTTGCCAGATATAAGTTATAAAGAAACCAAAGATGATATTAATGAGAAGTTTACACTAAATGTTGAAACTAAGAATTGTATGGCTTACTTAGCGAAAATGGTTAGCAACATAGAAATAAAAGACTCTCCCCAATTCATAAAGTCAAGATTGATTGCAAGCGGTATTAGACCAATTAATAATGTAGTTGATATTAGTAATTATGTAATGCTTGAAACTGGTCAACCATTACATTTCTTTGATGCAGACAAGTTAAATAAAGATTTATTAATAACAATGGGCGATGACTTCAAAAAAATCAAGACATTAGACACAGTTGAAAGAGATGTAAATAAGGAAGATATTTTAGTTACCGATACTAAAAATCCAATTGCACTAGCAGGAGTTATGGGTAGTTATGATACTGAAGTAACTAGTAATACTAAAAACATATTAATTGAATCGGCACAATTTAATAAAACAAATGTTAGACTTACTTCAAAAAGAGTGTTAAGAAGTGAAGCATCTAGCAGATTTGAAAAAGGGATAGATCCTAATATGACTTTATTTGCTCTTAAAAGAGCATGTCATTTACTTGAAAAGTATGCAAAAGGTAAAGTTAATAAAGGAATATTGATGCATGATGAATTAAATAAAGATGATAAAGTTATTGAAGTTAAACTATCAGAAATACAAAATACTTTAGGTATGGAAATCATGAGTAAAGAAGTAGTATCGATTTTAAATAGACTAGGATTCATTGTTAAAAACAAAGGTCATTTTGAAGTACATGTACCAAGTAGAAGAGGTGATATCGAGATTAAAGAAGATATCATCGAAGAGGTTGGTAGAATAAACGGATATGAAAAATTAATAGGAAACTTACCTAACTTAGAGACTAAAAGAGGTGGATATTCTAAGAAAAGTAAATTATTAAAAGACACAGAAGATTTATTATCTAGTTTTGGACTAGATCAAGCTATTAATTATACTTTAGTTAAAGATTTAGATGATTTTAGTTTCGACTTGGATAAAATAATAATATCTAATCCTATGAGTGAAGATAAAAAAGTTTGTCGACAAAACTTAACATCAAGTTTGTTTGAAAACTATAAATACAACTCATCAAGAGGTGCTAAAAACATTAACCTTTTTGAAGTTGGTGATGTATATTTTAAAAATAACGGATATGATAGTAAAATTTTAGCATCGGGTCTAATGAGTGGAACTTATTTATTGAATGAATTTCAAGGCAAAGTAGTTGACGTAGACTTTTATTTAGTTAAAGGAATAGTAACAGAATTTTTGGATTCGTTTGGACTGGAAAACAGATACGAATTCATTGAAGAGGATGTACCAGGTGCTTACCATCCTTATAGATCTGTAAGGATTAATGTTAATAAAAATCATGTTGGATATTTAGGACAAGTTCATCCGTCGTTATCTAAAAATGAAGTTTATATTTTTGAAATAGATCTTTCTAAACTAATGGAATTAAAAGTTAGAGGAGTTAAGTATAAAGAAATTTCTAAGTTTCCTACTACAACCAAAGACTTAGCGTTCATAATGCCGAAGGATATTAAATCAAGTGAAATAGAGAGACATATTAGAAAAGTCTGTAGTAGATATTTAAAAGATTTATATGTATTTGATGTTTATGACTTTAATGATGGAAATAAGTCGCTAGCATTTTCATTGACTTTTGAAGATAAAACTCAAACATTATCAGATGACTTTGTAAATGATCTATTAAATAAAATAATAAAAAATGTTGAAGAAAAAACCTCTGCTAAACTAAGAGACAAGTAAATAATAGACTAATATATAATTTAATGATAATATAATATAAACTAGTATAATTGGCTTTTGAAAGAAAGGAGGTGAGTTAATTTATGTATACAACAGAAATGCCGTATGAAACAGAAGGAATGTTCGCTTTAGGTGGAGCATCGATGGTTTTCTCTTTGATAGTATTTGTATTAATAATAGTATCTTACTGGAAAATTTTTGAAAAAGCAGGAAAGCCAGGATGGGCTGCTATAGTTCCGATTTATAACTTAGTAGTTTTATTTGAAGTTGCAAAAGCACCATTATGGTTGTTAATTTTGGTATTAGTACCAATCTTAAACTTCATTACAGCATTTCCAGTATTTATTTATATTGCTGTGAAATTAGCAAAAGCATTTGGAAAAGATATTGGATTTGCGCTACTTTTAATTTTTGTGCCGTTTATCGG
>SKIH01000061.1 GCA_007116525.1 Bacilli bacterium | reverse complement strand
TGAAGTTCATGATTATATGCATGAGGCTGCTAAGAAAAGTAATATTGAGAGAAGTGATGCTAGTAGAGAAAAAACTGGTATTAAGTTAGATGGTATTACTGCTATTAATCCACTTAGCAATAATGAGATTGAAGTTTGGGTAAGTGATTATGTTTTAATGAACTATGGTACAGGAGCAATAATGGCAGTTCCGGCTCATGATGAACGTGATTATGAATTTGCTAAAAAGTTCGGTATCGATATTATCGAAGTTATAAAAGGTGGAGATATTACTAAAGAAGCTTACACTGGTGAAGGTGAAGTTGTTAATTCAGATATTATTAATGGAATAACTAACAAGGCTGATGCTATTGAAAAAATAAATAATTATTTGGAAGAAAACAATATTGGTAAAAAAGCGGTTAATTATAAATTGACTGACTGGATTTTCTCAAGACAAAGATTTTGGGGTGAACCTATACCGATTATTCATTGTGATCAATGTGGTTCTGTTCCAGTTCCGTTTGATGATTTACCGGTAGTACTTCCAGATGTTGTTAATTATAAGCCAACTGCTTCAGGTGAAAGTCCACTTGCTAATATTGATGAGTGGGTTAACACTACTTGCCCTAATTGTGGGATGGATGCTAAGAGAGAAACTGATACAATGCCTAACTGGGCTGGATCATCATGGTATTATTTAAGATATATGGATCCTAAAAACGATGAGGAATTTTCTTCAAAAGAGTCTATGAAATATTGGGGTATGGTTGATTACTACAATGGTGGTATGGAGCATACTACAAGGCACCTTTTATATGCTAGATTTTGGCACAGATTTTTGTATGACATAGGTGAAGTTCCGCATTATGAACCATTTAAAAGAAGAGTTTCACACGGAATGATTCTTGGTTCTAATAATGAGAAGATGAGTAAGAGTAAAGGTAATGTTGTTAACCCAGATGATATGGTTAAGGAATACGGTGCGGATGCACTTAGATGTTATGAACTATTCATTGGTGAATATACTAAAGATGTTTCATGGAGTGAACAAAGTTTGAATGGTTGTAAAAAATTTTTAGATAGAGTTTATGCGATGAGAGAAAAAGTTAATAGTGATGAGGATTATTCTTCTGATTTAGAAGTTATTATTAATCAAACGATTAAAAAAGTAACCGAAGATATCGACAATATGAAGTATAATACGGCGGTATCTGCATTAATGATCTTGTCAAATGAATTTGAAAAGAAAGAAAACATTACAAAATGTGATTATACGGCTTTAATTAAGCTTTTAAACCCTATAGCACCTCATTTAACAGAAGAACTTAACGAGATGATGGGATTGGTAGATTCTATGTTAATTCATGCTGAATGGCCTAAATATGATGAAGCCAAGACTATTGAAAGAGAAGTTGAAATAGTAGTGCAAGTAAATGGTAAGGTTAGAGGTAAGTTTGGTGCAGATTTAGATAGTGACGAAGAAGTTATAAAAGAAGAAGCTTTAAGCATTGATAATGTAAAAAGACACACAGAAGGAAAAGATATTAAAAAAGTTATTGTAATACCAAACAAATTAGTAAGTATAGTGGTGAAATAATGGAAATCAAAAAATTAGTTTTAGGTCCTCTTGAAAATAACTGTTATATAATTAAAAAGGATAAGAACTGCTTAGTAGTCGATCCTGCTTGTGAATTTAAATTAATAAAAGAAAATTTAGATGGTTTAAATGTAGAAGGAATTTTAGTTACTCATTATCATTATGATCATATAGGAGCCTTAGGTGATCTAGTTAATTATAGTTCTGCAAAAGTTTATGATTTTGAAATGAAAGGCAAGGTAAAAACACCTACCTTTACTTTTGAAATCCTTGATACCAAAGGACATAAAGATGACTGTGTTAGTTTTAAGTTTGATGATTTTATTATGACAGGTGACTTTCTTTTTAAAGGCTCAATAGGTAGAACAGATTTAGAAGGTGCTTCTGTTGAAGATATGAGAAAATCATTAAATTTATTTAAATCTTATAATAAAGATTATAAAATATATCCTGGTCATGGTGATGAGACTACTTTGAAATTTGAAAAAGAAAATAATTATTTTATGAAAAACCTATAAGGTTTTTCTTTTTTTCTTTGACAAACTAGTAAAAAAAGGTATAATACGATTAAATGGAGGGTACTATGGGAAAATATTCTATTAAAGTTAAAGACGGTGAAAAAAGTGCAACAACACAAATCAAGGAAAATGGTGTACATAAAAAAAATGTTTCACTTGCAACGATTGACCATTTCTTTATGAAAAATGAGTTTAAAAACAAGGAAGAGTTTTTAAATGCATCAAAAGAAAAGGGATACAGGTTTTCAGAAGATGCTGAAGTATATATTTCATATAAGTACAATAAGAAGGAGAAAAAATTAAATGTAATTTATGATCACTGTGATTACATTGAATTTTTATCAAAGTATTACTGTATTTTTAAACGACCAGGAGAATTTAATGATGTTGAAATAAATTTAATAAGAGATTATGAAGATATCCACCAAAGTGTTACAAAATTTATTGAGGCTGTAGATGAGAAAACAAGAATTGGTGAACTAATTCCAAGAATAAATGATAACAAAGAGTTAAAAACTAGTCTTAAAATATGCTTAGTAAATTACTCTAAGTATGACAAAAGTGTCGAAGATAAGGGTGGACACATGTTTGAACATGAGAAAAAGTGGCTAACAGTAGGATCTAGAATCACTAAAAGTTATAAATTTATTAGGAGTCTTGTTCATGGAGATAAGGATAAAGATAAGTTGATGGAAAAATTGGGACTTCCTAAAGAGGATGTAATAAGATACAATAAAGCTTTGGATGAATGTTTGAAAACGGTTTCACAAAGTAAGGAAGAGCAAACCGATATGTTTAATAAGTTAAGCCCTAAGTCTGAATCAGAAAAACCAAGTTATCCTGAGCAAGAATTTGATCCATCGGCATATCCGTTAGAAGATATTGACGATGTTATTGAATCAAGAAAAAAAGCAAAGTAGAGTAATCTACTTTTTTTGTGATATAATTTAACTATGGTGATAGTATGAAGCATATTGATGATTTTATAAATTATATTGAGGTTGAAAAAAAGTACTCAATTAATACTGTAGAAAATTATGAGCGTGATCTTATAGCTTTTTATGATTTTATAAAAAGCGAAGGAATAAATGAAATATCAAATGTCGATTACAAAGTTATAAGAAATTATTTAAGACATCTTTTTGCAAATAAGTACTCTAAAAAGACTGTTTCAAGACATATAAGTAGTTTGAAGAGTTTTTACAAATATATGTATAGTAAAGGTAAAATAAAGGTAAATCCGATGCTTTTAATTTCTTCGCCCAAACTAGATAAAAAGCTCCCTAAATTTGTTTACTATAACGATTTAGAAAAAATATTGAAAGTCCCTTTTGAGGATGACTTTTTTTCAAGAAGAGATAGCCTAATACTAGAACTTTTTTATGCTACTGGTATAAGACTGAGTGAGATTGTTAATATAAAAATAGATGATGTCATTTTTTCTAAAAATATGATTAAGATAATAGGTAAAGGTAATAAGGAGCGTATAGTAATATATGGTGATGTTTGTAAACAAAAGATTGAGGAGTTTTTGAAGTTAAGAGAAATTAAAGATATTAAATCAGATTATTTAATTATTAACAAGGATTATAAAAAGTTGACACCGAGAGGCGTTGAATATATTTTGGACAAGATTGTTAAAAAAAGTGGTGTAAATATTTCGGTATCACCACATACTTTAAGACATACATTTGCTACTCATATGCTAAATGAGGGTGCTGATTTAAAGACGGTTCAAGAGTTGCTTGGGCATGAAAATTTAAAAACTACTCAGATTTATACACATGTTTCTAACGATAGGTTGAGAAATGTGTATTTGAAGTCTCATCCAAGAGCTACTAAAAAGAATGTAAATAAGCGCTAGATTGTTGTATGTCTAGCGCTATTTTGTTATAATTTACATAATAGAATAGAGGGGTTATATGAAGTTTGTTTATTCTTTTAATGAGGGTAATAAAGATATGAAAGAACTTTTGGGAGGCAAAGGCGCAAATTTATCTGAAATGATAAATATTGGTTTAAGTGTTCCAGATGGTTTTACGGTTACAACGGAGGCTTGTAATTTTTATTATGAAAATAATGAAAAAATGAGTGAGGAAATTATTAATCAGATTTTTGAAAAGTTAGAGGAATTAGAAAAGAAAAGTGGTAAAAAATTTGGAGATTATAAAAACCCTCTTTTACTTTCAGTAAGAAGTGGTGCTAGAGCTAGTATGCCTGGTATGATGGATACTATTTTAAACTTAGGAATCAGCAACGATTTTATTAATGGCAATGTTGAAAATAAAAGGTTTATTTTAGATTCATATAGAAGATTAATTCAAATGTATGCTGATGTTGTTATGCATGCTGATCGTGAAGAATATGAAAACATTTTAGAAAAAGTAAAAAAAGAAAAAGGTTATAAATTAGATACAGAGCTTTTGGAAGAAGATTTACAAGTTATATTAGATCAATACAAAGAAATATACAAGAGACAAACTGGTGAAGATTTCCCTAGTGATCCAAAAGTACAATTAATTAAATCTATTGAGTCGGTTTTCAAATCTTGGAATAATGATAGAGCTAAATATTATAGAAAAATGCACGGTATTCCGGCATCTTGGGGAACTGCTGTTAATATTCAAGAGATGGTATATGGTAATATTTCAGAAAATTCTGGAACAGGAGTGGCATTTACTAGAAATCCTTCTACTGGTGAGAAAAAACTTTATGGTGAGTATTTAATGAATGCCCAAGGTGAAGACGTCGTAGCAGGGGTTAGAACACCGAATCCTATCGAAGAATTAAAGGTTAGCATGCCTGATGTATATAATGAATTTGTTAAAAATTGTGATATTTTAGAAAATCATTATAAAGATATGCAAGACATGGAGTTTACAATTGAAAATGGTAAACTTTATATGCTTCAAACTAGAAATGGTAAAAGGACTGCAAAAGCAGCCATAAAAATTGCTCTTGATATGCTTGATGAGAAAAAGATTGAAGAAAGTGAAGCGGTATTAAGAGTAGAGGCAAGTAGTTTAGATCAACTTCTTCATCCTATGTTTGATGAGGAAGAATTTAAAAATGCATCATTATTAACAACTGGTCTTGCAGCATCACCTGGTGCTGCAACTGGAAAAATTTATTTTAATTCAGATGAGGCTACAAAACAAAGTGAAATGGGAATAAAGGTTGTATTAGTTAGAAATGAAACATCACCTGAAGATATAAAGGGAATGCAAGATTCTGTGGCGGTTGTAACTGTTAGAGGAGGCATGACTTCTCATGCAGCGGTTGTTGCAAGAGGAATGGGAAGATGTTGTGTTGTAGGGTGTGAAGAGTTAGAAGTTAATTATGCAAATAAGACTATGAAGGCTAAAGATGGCACTGTTTTGAATGAGGGAGATTATATTTCTGTTGATGGAAATACTGGAAATGTTTATGCTTCGAAAATCAAAACTGTTGAGCCGAAATTAGATGAAGATTTTTCAAGGTTTATGAATATAGCTGATAAATATCGAAGAATGAAAATAAGAACTAATGCAGATAATGCCAATGATGCAAAAGTTGCAATGAAATTTGGTGCTGAAGGAATTGGTCTTTGTAGAACAGAGCATATGTTTTTTGATGAAGAGAGAATATTAACTGTTAGAAAAATGATTCTTGCAAATTCAAAAGAGGAGAGGCAGGAAGCTTTAAATAGTATCTTACCTTATCAACAAAATGATTTCGAAGAACTTTTCGAGACACTTAATGGTAAGGCTGTAACTATTAGATATTTAGATCCTCCTTTCCATGAGTTTTTACCTAAAAAAGAAGAGGAAATTAAAAAATTGGCTTCTGATATAGGTATCGATGAAAGTGAATTATTACACAGGTTAGATGAAATTTCTGAGTTTAATCCAATGATGGGACATAGAGGTTGTAGATTATCTATTACATATCCAGAACTTGCAATTATGCAAACAACAGCAGTAATTAACGCTGCGATTAGTGTTTTAAGGAAAGGTATTTATGTTATACCAGAAATTATGATTCCACTAGTTAGTGATGTTCGGGAGTTTACTTATTTAAGAGACATAGTTGTTAAAACAGCAGAGAGAATTTTAAATGAGCAAGGTATTTTGATGAATTATTCTGTCGGTACTATGATAGAGGTGCCAAGGGCATGTGTGTTATCTAATGAAATAGCTAAGGAAGCAGATTTCTTTAGTTATGGGACTAATGATTTAACTCAAATGACCTATGGTTTTTCAAGAGATGATGCATCAAAGTTTTTAAGAGGATATTATGAAAAAGGGATTTTTGAAAATGATCCATTTGTTAAAATGGATAAATCTGGCGTTGGCTTTTTAGTTGATACAAGCGTTAAGCTTGGACGAGGCGAGAATCCTAAAATTAAATTAGGTATTTGTGGTGAACATGCTGGTAATCCTGAATCTATAGACATTTGTGAAAAAATTGGTTTAGATTATGTTTCATGCTCTCCATATAGAGTTCCAATAGCGAGACTTGCTGCTGCTCAGTCAAGTATTAAAAAGGGGGATAAATAATGAAAATAGTTTGTATTGGTCATGCTGCGTATGACATAACTATTCCTATGGATGAATTTCCTGAAGAAAATACTAAAAATAGAGTTAATGACCGTATGGAGTGTGGAGGAGGTCCTGCTTCTAATGCCGCATATCTTTTAGGAAAGTGGGGCGCTGATGTTCATTTTTTAGGTATTGTTGGTAATGATGAATATGGTAATGTCATTAGAAATGAATTTGAAGATGTTGGTGTTTCTACAAATTTTTTACAGTTTAGTGATGATCATAAAACCACTTCTAGCTTTATAGTTGCTAATATATCTAATGGTTCAAGAACTATTCTTACTTATCGTCCAAGCGAAATGACAATGGATGAAGTAGATTTAGGGTTTGAGCCTGATATGATTTTACTAGATGGTCAGGAGTATGAATTTTCGAAAAAACTATTGAATAAGTATAAGGATGCTATTAGTGTCATTGATGCTGGTAGGTATAATGAGAAAAACTTAGAGCTTGCTAAAATGTGTAATCACGTTGTTTGTTCTAAAGAATTCGCAGAAGAAGCTTCTGGGATAAAAGCGGATTTTGATAATTTATTAAGTTTGACTCAAATGTATAATAAGTTAAATGAAATTTTTGATGGTGAAGTTGTCGTTACGCTTGAATCAAAAGGTTCTCTTTATGGATATAAAGGAAAGGCTAAACTTATGACACCACTTAAATTTAAAGCATTGGATTCGACTGGTGCGGGTGATATTTTCCATGGAGCATACACGTATTGTATAAGTAAAAATATGGATTTTGAAGATGTAATTAAAGTTTCAAATGTCGCTGGTGCTTTATCTGTTTTGAAGATCGGTGGTAGATATTCGATGCCAAGTAAAGAAGAAGTCAGAGAGTATTTTAATGAAGTTGAATAATATCTTGACTATCGATAGTTTAGAAAAACTTGATTTACATGGTTTAGATAGAGATTACGCATCCATGCTTATAAACCAATTTATAGATGATATGATGAAAATGAAAATTGAAAATTTTGTCATCGTTCACGGTGTTGGAAGTGGTATATTGAAAAAAGCTACTCATGATACTCTTTCTAAAAACAAATATGTTATAGATTTCAAAATATATTATTATAATGCGGGTTGCACTATTGTTGAAATTAAAAAGGATTAGTTTATCTAAATCCTTTTTTAATTGACTTAATGTGTTATAAATGCTATGATAAAAATTAAAATTGTGAGGTGTTTAAGATGTATAATGAATATAAAGAAAATTTCAAAATAAAAGATGTTATTTTACAAATATCTTTTGTGTTACTATTTATATTTTTGCTAATATGGCTTTTTCCAACCAGGTCTTATATAGATCAGACGGTTGAAAATATTGAAAGAGAAAAGTTTTTAGCTCAATATGAGAGGTTTAAAAATCAAGGTGAAACTTATTTGATGAATAATCCTGATGTTACTATTATTACTTTAGGTGAAATGAAAGAAGAAGAATTATTGATTGATTTTGATTATGAGGAATGTAATTTGGAAAATTCATTCGTCGAGATCCTAGAAGAGGATGAAATTTATTATGTAAAATCAACTTTAGAATGTGGTGAAAATGAGCAAACAACACGTACTGAGTTTACATACGATGTTGAGGGACCGGTTTTAGAAGATGAAGACGATGTAGATGAAGAAGACGAAGTAGATGAAGAAGA
>SKIH01000033.1 GCA_007116525.1 Bacilli bacterium | reverse complement strand
TCCGAAACAAAACTTCTATTGAAAGGATCGTCTAAATCTACTATATAGAACCCTTGGATGAAACCTCCATCTTTAAGTTCATCTAAAAGTTCCCTGTTTCTACCATAATTAACATCACTTCTATTAGTAACAAATACATAATATTCTTCTAATCTTCTATTAAGGATATTTCCTACCAATATAAATTCAGTTTGAATTTCTGTTTCTGCAACTTCATATTGTGGCCTTACATTTTGAGCCAATGGTTTTGTCAAAAAGTAAAACACAACAAATAATAAAACTATGGATAGAAAAATTACTACTAAATTCTTCACGTTTTGTTCATTCATCTTTATCACCTTTTTGAATTATACCATATTTTAATTTTTTTTAAAACAAGAAAAAAAGATAGTTTTCACTATCTTTTCACAATTCTAATTCTTACTCTCGTTGTCTTAGGTATATATTCAACTCTCAGGTCTGAACCTTCTACTTCTACATCGATTTCATGATCTCCTTCTTCAAAACCTTCTAGGTCTAGGTAAGCGGTTATATCACTTGCTGTTATTTCGCTAACAACAGATTCAACCCCTTTTAAAGTAACATCAATTTCGATATCTTCTCTAGACAAACCTTGAGCAATAAGCCCATCTTTTAAATTTCTATACTCTATATTTATTCCCTCAACATCTCTATCAACAGAATCTTCTAAAGTAACATTAATGGTGATGTTATTAACGCTTAGCGTTCTAACACCAACCGGCTTAGGTATCTCAACCCTATATTCTCTATTGCTAGACAAACCTTCCACATCGATTTCTATTGGAATGTTTCTAAGTCTTTGTAAAACTTCATCGTCTCCATATGCTACAACATTACTAACATTTGATGATATGGAACTAATAGCCTTCCCAAATGATGGTTCTCCTACTGGAATAATTCTTATTGGAAGTTCTCTACTAGGAGATGCTATTTCTATTTCTGCAGTCATTCTTTCTGGTACGATTTCAACATCTACAATATCCCCATTAGAATCATATGCTCTTAGTTGAATATCTCTCATTGTAGTTTTACCAACTTCTTGTGAAGTTAAATTGTTAATATCAACTAATGCTTTAACATTAGCTACTCTTGCCAATGTATGTTCGGCGCCTTTGATTACTACTTTATCCTCATCTATATCAACATTTTTAATAATTAACTCTTCACTTAAAGAATCTTGATTTAAAATATCTATAGAAATAGTTCTAGTCTCCGAAACTTTAGGATAAATATTTATCGTAACAATAGATGGATTAACTTTATAATCTATTGATGGCAACACTTGTTGATATTCGATCCCAACTTCATGTGTACCGGGCGACAAATCACTTACGTCAATTGTAACTTCGTTAGATGGTGATTGCTTCGCAAAATATAAATCCGCTCTACTACCTATTAGTGTTATATCAACCGTGCTTGGCATACCTTCTATAACGTATGCCTCTTCATTATATATAACAGAAACAGGTTGAGACCTTAAAATCTCAGCAGTATTTTGACTAAATACAATAACTCTTCTGTCTACTGCTATAAAAGAAATTACAGCAACAATCAACGAAACATATAATATAGTATTCTTTTTTGATAAAAATGTCTCTATTTGTTTTCCTTGGTCATCAAACGCCGATGACACAAAATGTATTATTTTAGTAATTGGAATAATTACCTTTTTATCAATGAAAGACCATACTTTTTTGAAAAAACTAATTATCATCGCTAGTATTTTCTTCATTCTCTTCATCCTCCTTCTCGTCACTAACAAGAAGCTTCTTAGGTCTTAATTCTTCTAAAATAGTCAGCTTAACTTCATCCAAACTCATATTGTAATAAAGTTCTCCGCCTATTGCCAAAGACAATCTTCCGGTCTCTTCTGAAACAACTAATGCAATACAATCAGTTTGTTCAGAAATCCCCAAAGCAGCCCTATGTCTAGTTCCTAATCTTTTACTTATAGCCAGGCTTTCGCTAGTTGGGAAAACCGCTCTTGCGCTAGTTATTTTATCTCCCTGAAGAATAACTCCACCATCATGAAGTGGATTACTCGGGAAAAATATTGAAATCAATAGTTCTGAAGAAATATCTGCATAAATCTTTTTAGATTTTTCAATATATTCATTTAAACTCTGGTCTCTTTCAATAATAACTAAAGCACCAATTCTCGTTTTCTTTAAATATTCGGCTGCTTGCACTAATTCGTATACAACCTTTTCTCTCTCATCTACTGTTAATATTTTATGTCTACCAAGTAATTGGCTTCTCCCAAGTTGTTCAAGCACATTTCTAATCTCCGGTTGGAAAATTACAATTAGCGCCAAAGGTCCCCACATAATAACATAGTCTAAGAAAAATCCAATTGTTACTAAGTTTAAAAAGTCACTTACGAGTTTTAAAACCAAAATAAATAAGATACCCTTAAACAAAAGAACCATCTTAACATTTCTTCTCAAACTCTTAAATATAAAATAAAATACAAACCATACAATAAGTACATCTATCAGTTGCCTAAGCAACGTTACTATTCCATCAAAAGTCATTTAACATCCTCCAAAATTTATTTCAAATCAATTATACCACATACAGTAAATTTGTAAAATGAAAAAAGAATTTAAATTATATTTTAAATTCTTCCATTCCTTCTTCTTTTTCTTCTTTTTTTGCAGCTTTAGATTCTAGTTCTTCTAAAGTGCCTCCTAATTCTTCACTCAAATCAACTGTTTTTTCTAGATCAAGCCCTTCGTCCTCTTTTTCTTTAATTTTGTTTTCGACTTCATCCATTACTTTTTGTTCTTCATTTGGTTCATCTTCTTTTATAGATTCGTCCAAGTTCAATGGTACTTTTAAATCTTCTTGTGCTTCATCAGGTGATGATGCTTCTGTAGTGTTTTCTTGTTTTTCAACCACTTCATCTAAATTCAATGGTGCTTTTAAGTCTTCTTCTAGTTTAGGTTCTTCTAGTTTATCACCTTCTAAAGAACCATCCTGTTCATATTGATCTTTTGCTTTATTTATGTCATCGCTATTAAGTTGTTGTGTTTTACTAATGGCATCAGATAGACCGACATTCATGTTTGCAACCTCGTCGAGCGACGGCGCCTCTAATTCTATTGGATCATCTAACTTCAACTCATCATTAACTTCCTGTTTTTTCTTTTTATCATCTTTTTTGTCTTTTTTTGAATTTTCCGTTTTTTTCTTGTTTTCTTTTAAATTGTCTTCCTCTTTTTTAAGCCTAGCTTCTTCTTTTTTACGTTTCTTTTCTTCTTTTATTTCTTTTCTACTTTTCTTTGGCTCTTTAGATTTATTTCTTTTTTCTTCGATTTCTTTTTTCAATATTTCATCGTTTCCAAAATCATAGTCTGCTTCCTTTGGTTTCTCTATCTTACCAAACTCAGTTCTTTCAGCAATATATCCAATTAGGGCCATAATTATAACGATACCTAATATTAATAACCAAATATAGTTGTCTACTAAAAAATCCATTTTTACCCCCTACTATTCTCTTTTAATGTTATCATCTTTCAACCTATAATACAATATTAAAAGAAAACTTTACAGCTCATTTAAATAATTTTCTCCCTTGATTGGTTCCTTTAAGGACAAGCCTCCAAAACCTTGTTGCCTTACAGCTTCATAGCCCACGATTGCTACTGCATTTGATAAATTGAGCGACCTAAGTTTATCACTAGCAGGAATTCTAAAAGTTTTACTTATGTTTTCTTTCAATAGTTTTTTATCTATACCCTTACTTTCACTACCAAAAACAAAATATAAGTTCTCTTCTTTAGGATAATTTATATCATAATAGTTTTTTTGTCCATATCTTGTTAAAAAGTAAATGTTTTTAGGGTTTTCACTTTTTTCGAATTCTTCGTAGTTTTCATAAACTTTATATTCACAATTATTTATATGGTTTGCTGCACATCTTTTGATATTTTTCTCATCAAGAGAAAAACCAAGCGGTTTAATTAAATGCAATTTTGCATTGATCCCCACGCAAGTTCTCATAATGTTACCCGTATTAGCAGGAATCTCCGGTTCGAATAGCACAATGTTAATCATTTTTAATCATTACCTCGTTATTTATTAAAAATGTTTCTACGTCATCTATTTCTATCTGTTCATCACCAAAGATTAATATATCTTTTATTTCGTGATTTTCAAAAACGATTAAATTTGGATAAGTTAATACTATATCTACAAATCCATATTCTGAACTGAAATTATTATAAAAATCATCATTAACAAATTTATCAGTATCTAACATAACAAAATTGTTAACTAAATCATTATTTTTTATCATTTCAATCATTTCATCTTCAAACTCTAACATTTCTTTATCCGATGCAGATGCTAAATATAAAACTACATCCCCATTTTCTCTTAAAAACTCATCAACTTCAGCTTCTTTAACATTCATTAAAAATTTTGAAATTTCACTTTTATCTTGTTCTGCAACAACGTTTTTATAAGCTTCTGATAAATTGAAAACTAGCATAAAACTTGCTACTGCAATAATCGTAAAAAGAGCATAATTTAATTTATTATTTTTAATAGTACCCATACTACCACCTCTAAGTCTATTTTAGCATAGTTGATATGCTTTAACAATATAAAAGACAGCTTAGTAACCGCTGTCTTGTTCTGTTTGTAATTCTTCAATTGTGGGTTCCTTCAACCTTGCATCCTCTTCATTGATCAAATCAGAAAACTCTTCTCTAAATGTTTCTAACTCTTTTAATATACTATCTGGGTATATCCTTTTGCTCGTTCTAATAGCATCATAAACATCTTCTATAGTAACTTTCTCCTTATTTTTAAATAAAGCCTGAGAAAATGCTTGAGTTAAAACCGAAAAGGCAATGTCTGGATACATAGCAGAAAGTCCATAAACCCTCTTATATTCAGAAGTTGCACTAACAATGCTTTCCATGATTTTTTTGTTTATGAAATTATTATATTTCAAAGTTATCCCGGTGTGCTTTTCAATTTTAGGTAGTGAACCCAACAAAATTTTAACAGTTGTCTCTTCATCAGGTTCTTTAACATCGATCCTTTCGAATCTTCTTAAAAAAGCTCTATCTCTTATTATATATTGGTCATACTCAATAGTTGTAGTTGCTCCAATAGCTTTGACATCCCCTCTATCAAGACCTGTTTTCAAAATATTTGCTAAATCCATAGATTCATTTTTACCAATTAATGTATGAGTCTCATCTATAAAAATTATTACTCTACTTTTTGTTTTTAGTTGCTTCATTAAAAGAGTCAATACTGTTTCTTCTCTATCTTTCAATTTTATTTTGCTTGCTAAGCTAACCGCATTAAACTTATATACTTTATAATCATTTAGTGCTTTTGGAATATTACCTTTTCTAATCAAATAAGCCAAACCTTCAACTATTGCTGTTTTACCTATACCCGGCTTTCCTACTAAAAGGCCAGACTTTTCTGGAGTTAGTAGTACTATAATTAGTTTTTTTATTTCGCTTTCTCTAGAAATAGCAGGATTTGTTATGTATTCCTTCGCAGTTAACTCTTCACCATACATTTTAAATATATCCGGCTCATTATTTTCAGTACTTTTTGCATCATTAGAATCAAAAATATCCATACTATCACCTCTACTCTTCTAACATCAATTCTACCATTGTACTTTTTGGTTGTGCGCCTCTAATAGCTCTTATCATTTCACCATTTTCATAAACAAGTGTGACAGGTAATGTTAAATCACCGTCCATCAACTCCTCTATGGCTCTTATTTCATCAGAATTTATTTGAAAATCGCTAACATCCAATTTATATATTATAGATTTATGTTCTTTTGATATTTCTATTAAATTTTCTTCTAAAAACGGACACGATGGACACTCATCACTACCTACATATAGTCTAAAATTAGTTTCATTATCAATTTTTTTATTTATATTATCAATGTTAATTGATTCTAATTGACTATTTGAGCAACCTACTAATACAAAGGCTACAATTATTGTTGTTATAACTTTCATTTTGCTAATCACCTATAATAAAGTATACATTAAATAAAGTTGCGATTCAATTAAAAAAGGTGATTAAATCACCTAATGTAAACCCCAATATATGTACTTTTATTGAAACTTAGCTCACCACTTCTTATTAATGTTCTAATACTTGTAGCATCACTATAATATTTTATTTCGTCCCCATTTACATAGTAAACAAACTCATTGTTAATAATCACTCTATCTAAGTCATCTACATTTACTATAAATTTTTTGCTATCTTTATTTTGTACACTTGACCTATATATTGAATAGTTATTATTGTTTTCTTTAACATAATATTTATATCCTGAGTTTAGATTGTAATGAACGTATTTATAACTGAAATAGTCATCTTCTATTTTTATGAAATCTTCAAAAACAATATCGTTTTGAATTGCTTCAAAAGCATCAATTCTATCCACTAGTTCATTTCCTTCATACATTATTAAGCCCGTTTGAACATTTCCTACTTCAGATACATTATTATTGTCTAACCTAATTCTATACTGTGCACTTTCGTCTTTATCAAATAAATACAAAGATGAATTTCTCACACCTTGGAAATACGATTCAAAACTAACGTCATTTCTAAAAGAAATTTCGTCTTTTCTATTATTAGTTAAATCTATCGTTATTAAATTTTTATAATAATTCCTATTGTCATAATTTGCAACAACATAATAATTTTCAACAGTTGTGCTTATTCCTCTAGTATAAACATCTGAACCAAATAGTGGAACTTCCACTATTTTACTTAAATTATTGTGACTTATTGTATATAAACCACGGGTACTACTTACTCCTACAAAATGATTTTCAATTAAATTTTTATGAAAAACACTCAACCTACCTTCCCTAATCGGATCCGATAAGTCATCATCAAAGACTTCTTCATTATATGCATCTAGTGAAATGATAAAGGTTGCTAAATCTGAATCTTCATTTACTATATCTAACGAATTGTAATAAAAACCATTATTTTTGTCATAACATTTCATGTCTTTTAAAATTTCACCATTATTAAATACCGGAAACAAACAAGAATAGTTATCACCGTCATAAAAATGTACATCTTCTAAAACTCGTGCTCTACCGTAATATTTTTCGAAAACTTGAAAATCAAAAAAAAGCCCATCAACATCTACTTCTATATAATAGTTATCAACTTCTCCCTTTTGATTTTGATTTAAAGTTTCAACTACATGTGCATTTTTACCATTTATATTCAGTTCGTATTCCAGCGTGTGACCACCACCAAAATACAAAAAAACGAATTGAAAAATGAAGTACATCGAAAATAGTGTTATAAGCATTCCTAAAAGTCTTTTCATAGTTCCCCCTTATGTCTTGATAACATTATAATATAACTATACCTTTTTATGCAAGAAATAAAAAAAGAACTTAAAAGTCCTTCTTCATTTTTTGCTTTTTTCTCTTCATTACTGTGCTAACTTGAGTTTCTATTTCAATCAAAGCTTTCTTATCTAATTTTTTAATTACTACTAATTCATTAACAGTATCTATTTTAACTTTACCCCATATCAATCCTGAGTTAACTTTTAAATCATTAAACAAATCAGGTGTAACTGACGTAAAGAAATAACCCCATAACAATCTTTTTTGACCTAAAATAAGTCTTTTGTTTGTCAAAACAATAACTTTCGTAAAAAAGAACGTCCAAAAGGAAACTGAGTCTTGTCCTGCAAAAGCATACAAGACTTCTTCTCCTGGATTTAAATGATCTTCAATAACTTTAGAACTTTTATCAAGTCTCCATGCTATTGTTCTAGGATACTTGTTTTTAAAATTATTAACTTTATTAAAAACACTACTCATAAATTATCCTCCGTAATTTTCAAAAAACTCTAAATATTCACTAGAATCTCTTAGACCGGGCATCTCCTCGATCATTTTGCCATCTTCAACTGCAGCTGCAAATGGAACTCCAAAGTCTTTTTGAATCACTTCATCTATCCACGCATTTACATCGTCTCTATCACTCGCTGGCACTTCATTTAAATCAATATAATATATATCATACGACAACGTTGCTGCAACTTCATCCATGATAGGTAATGCCTGTTGACAAAATGGACAAGTTCCACTTCCTAAAACAATTACATACTTATCATTATCAGCCGCTTTTTGAAGTCCTTCATAATCAGATAACATCACAAGTGCTTCTATATCGTTATTTTCTTGGCTAGGAACATTTGAACCAGATTGTAGTTCATCACCATTACCGCCCTCAGCATACTTAGAGAAAAACTCGATGTAACTTTCTAAATCTGAAAGACCTGAAAGTTGGTCAACAACCGTACCATTTTTGTAAGCTAACGCTAATGGAACACCCCATCCGTCTCCTACTTGTGCACTAACTTCATTTACAACCGTACTTCTGTCAGCTTCGCTCAACTTGTTTAAATCAACATAATGAAT
>SKIH01000009.1 GCA_007116525.1 Bacilli bacterium | reverse complement strand
TATTTGGAATAATAGTATCGTTTATAACTGGTATTTTAGTTATTAAATATTTATTACTATACTTAAAAAAGCATGACTTTGAAATCTTTATGTGGTATAGATTGTTAATTGGGTTTTTAATGATATTGCTTGTAATATTTTAATGATAGAAAAGGGGTTATTAAATCTCTTTTTTTTTGATATAATTAATCATAGGAGTGATTATATGAAGATTGTAGTTACTGCAGGAGGTACTGGCGGACATATATACCCAGCACTTGCAATAATTGACGAATTTAAAAAACAACACAAAGACTTAGAAGTGCTGTATATTGGTACTCACAACAGAATGGAAAAAGATATCGTTCCAAAGCACGGCATACCTTATAAAGCAATTACTATATATGGCTTTTATAGAAAAGAATTACACAAAAACTTTAGATCGGTTAATGTGCTACTTAAAAGTTATAAAGATTCTAAAAAGATATTAAAAGAGTTTAAGCCAGATGCTGTAATAGGTGTAGGCGGATATGTTACTGTTCCAGTTTTAATGGCTGCTAAAAGTTTGAAAATAAAAACATTCATTCATGAACAAAATAGTGTTCCAGGAGCTGCTAACAGGTTTTTATCTAAAAAAGTTAATAAAATATTTATTTCTTTTGAATCTAGTAGAAGATATTTTAAAAAAGAAAAAACTTATTTGACTGGGAATCCAGCTAGTACAAAAGCTTTAGAGGCGGAGCTTGCCGATAAAAAAGAGTTTAATCTATTAAAGACCAAAAGATTAGTTTATATAGTTATGGGATCTCTTGGTTCAACTTCAGTATTTAACACTTTGGTAGAAGCTGTTAAAGATTTTGATAAAGAAGATTATGAAATAGCTTTTGTAACTGGTAAAAACTTGTATAATAAAACGAAAAAAGAAGATTTTCCTAAAAATGTTAAAATTTTCCCGTTTGTGGATAATCAAGCAAGGTTGCTTAAACATGCTGATCTTGTTGTAACTAGATGTGGCGCGACGACATTAAGTGAATTAATAGCACTTAAAATACCGAGCATTTTAATCCCATCACCTAATGTTACTGCAAATCATCAATATAAAAATGGGGTCGATCTTGCAAGTAAAAAGGCAGCATATATGATAAATGAAAAAGATTTAACTAAAGAAATATTAGTAAAAGCAATAAAAGATCATATGAAAAATGAAAAGTTGCTTATGCAATATAAGGAAAATTTAGAGTTTATGCATATTGAGAATAGTTCATATAATATATATAAGCTGATTAAAGAAGAGGTATCATGATGGATTTATACAAAGAAATAAAAAAATTAAAAGTAGGTAAAGTATTAAAAAATGTCGATATGAGAGACTATACAACTTATAAAGCGGGTGGTCCTGCTAAGTGTATGGTTTTTGTTGATAGCGAAACTTCTTTAATTAATTTACTTGAGTTTATTAAAAAAAATAAAATTAGATACAAGGTTATTGGAAATTGCTCTAACTTAGTTTTTTCTAATAAGCTTTTTGATGGTGTTTTAATTAAGTTAAGTTATTTAGATTATTACGAAGTTGATGACATTTTAGTTAATGTTGGTGCTTATTATAATTTAACTAAACTATCTCTTAAGATGAGTAAAAGTGGTCTTATGGGACTTGAGTGGGCAGTAGGTATTCCTGGTACTGTAGGTGGTGCTATTTATATGAATGCTGGAGCTTATAAAAGTGATATGGGCTATATTGTATCGTCTGTTAAAGTTTTAACAGGTGATTTAGAAATAAAGACTATTTATAATAAAGAGATGAATTTTAAATATAGAAGTTCACTTTTACATGAAAAAAGAGACTATATATGTTTAGAAGCAAATCTTGTTTTAAAACATGGTAATAAAGATGAATTAAAAGAAATAATTGAAGATAGAAAAAGAAGAAGATTAATGAGCCAACCATTAGAATTCCCAAATGCTGGTAGTGTATTTAGAAATCCAGAAGGTGATTTTGCAGGAAGAATAGTAGAAGCACTCGGTTATAAGGGTAAAGGTATAAATGATGCGATTGTATCAGATAAGCATGCTAATTTTATAGTTAATAAAGGAAGCGCAAATGGGGATGATATTATAAACTTGATTAAAAAAATTAAAAGTGAAGTATATGATAAAACCGATATAGATTTAAAAGTAGAACAAGAATTTGTGGAATAGGTGATTTGGTGGCTAAGAAAAGAAACAAAAAAAATAATAAAAAACAAAACAAAAAAAAGTTTAATTTTAAACGCTTTTTTGCTTTCGTTTTATTTGTTTATATTATTTTTAGTTTGACTAATTATATATTAAATATGCCGATTAAAAACATTTATGTTATTAATAATAATATGTTGAGTGATCAAGATATTATTGAGATCGCAAAAATTCAATATTATCCATCATCGGTTACTAATACAAGTGGTTCAATTGAAAGAAGACTAAGAAATGATCAATACATTAAAGATGCTAAAGTAAGTAAAAGATGGCTTTTCGAAGTTGAAATAGATGTTTTGGAAAATAGACCCTTAGTTTCTTATGATGATAATGTTTATTTGTTAGATAAAACGACCGTTAATGATAATCATAACGTTCCAACGTTAATAAATGTTACTCCTAATCATATTTTTGAAGTATTTTTAAATAAAATGGCTTTGGTTGATCAGGATATCTTAATTAGAATAAGCGAAATACAGTATAAACCTAATGAGGTTGATGATTCGCTATTTTTCTTAACTATGACAGATGGCAATTACGTCTATTTAACATTGAATAATTATGATATAATAAATGAGTATATAAACATAATTAAGAATTTTGAAAACGAAAGAGGAATACTATATTTAGACTCTGGAGAATATTTTGAAGTGCTTTCAAACTAAGCACATTTTTCTTTTACTTTTTCTATTAAATATAGTATAATTATTTTAGATTACGGGAGTTGATTGTATGAAGCATATTTATACTAGTGTCGACATAGGTTCTGATAGTATAAAAGTAGTAACATGTGAACTGTTTAAGAATAAACTAAATTTGCTAGCTGCTTCATCAGTTAAGTCTGAAGGTATCAAAAAAGGTTTGATTACCGATATGGAACTTGCTAAAAATGCATATAATCAAGCGATTAAAGAAGTTGAGCAAATGCTTGGTGTGAAAATCAAAAAAATAATTGTTTCTGTCCCTAGTTACTTTTCTAAACATATCGTTGTAAACGGTGAAGTTGATGTTGAGATGGGAATAGTTCATACTAAAGATATATTAAATGTACTTAGAGAAGCAAGTATCCCGCAAATCAAAAAACCAAACGAAATGGTAACTGTAGTTCCAATTGATTTTAAAGTCGATAATAAAGAAGCGGTTTTAGATCCAAAAGGAGTTACTGGTAAAAAATTACACGCAAGAGCGATTTTAGTTACTGTTCCAAGGAAAAACATTGTTTCTGTTTTAAGTTTAATTAATCAAACAGAACAAGAAGTTGTTGATATTTCGATAAATGGTATTGGTGATATGTATGCACTTAAAAACAGTAATACCGATAACAAAATTGGGGCTATTATAAATATAGGTGCTGAGACTACATCGGTTTCATTATATAATAAAGGAATCATCGTTAGAAATTCAGTCATACAATTAGGAGGCTCGAGTGTTGATTCTGATATCTCATATATTTATAAAATAGATAAAGAAGAGGCAAAGAAGTTAAAAGAGAAATTCGCACTTGCTCATAAGATGTATGCAAAACTCAATGAGACAAGGGAAGTAGTAAATAGGAATTCCGAAAAAATAAAAATAAATCAGTATGAAATTTCTGAAGTTGCGATGGTAAGGCTAGAAGAAATACTAGAACTTGCGAAAAAAGAGATAAATACCTTAACAAATCGCAAAATAGATTATATAATAGTTACTGGGGGAGTTAGTAATATGGCTCACTTTAACTATATTGCGGAGTCGGTTTTTTCAAAAGATGTTGAAATCGGAAATTTAAAAGTAACAGGAATTAGAAATAATAAGTATGTTCCTGCTATTGGAAATATTGTTTACTTTATAAATACTTTAAAGTTAAAAGGACAACAATATTCTATGTTTAATCAAACCGACGTTGAAGTTTTATCTTCAGCAAAAAGCAATTTTTTAGATGATACTAATGGTACAATGGTTGGAAAGGTATTCGGTTACTTTTTTAACGAATAAGGAGGATAAAAATGTTTGGATTAGAGATGGATCAGTTAGCAAAAATTAAAGTTATCGGTGTTGGTGGCGGTGGAAACAACGCTGTTAATAGAATGATAGAATCAGGAGTTAAAGGTGTAGACTTTATAGTCGCAAACACTGATTTACAAGTGTTAAATAACTCAAAAGCAGAAACTAAAATACAGTTAGGTGAGAAGCTTACAAATGGACTAGGTGCAGGTGCTAACCCTAAAGTGGGTAAGGATGCTGCAATGGAAAGTAAAGAAGAAATTGAAAAAGCACTAGCAGGTGCTGATATGGTTTTTGTTACTTGTGGTCTTGGTGGTGGAACTGGTACAGGTGCTGCACCAGTAATCGCTTCAATTGCAAAAGAAATCGGTGCTCTTACAGTGGGAATTGTAACAAAACCATTTTCTTTTGAAGGTAAAAGAAGAATGGAACAAGCTTCAAGTGGACTTGATGAGTTAAAAGGCCATGTTGATACACTTATTGTTATACCAAATGATAGATTAATTGAAATTATAGATAAAACTGTACCACTATTAGAGTCGTTTAGAGAAGTAGATAATGTACTAAGACGTGGTGTTCAGTCAATATCTGATTTAATAGCAGTTTCAGGGCTTATTAACCTTGATTTTGCAGATGTTAAGGCAGTTATGGAATCACGAGGAAACGCTTTAATAGGTATCGGTATTGGGGCAGGAGAAGGTAGAGCAGAAGAAGCTGCTAAACAAGCTGTTTCATCGCCGCTTTTAGAAACTTCTATGAATGGTGCAACAGATGCTATTATAAACGTAACGGGAGGCTCATCACTATCTTTATTTGAAGTTAGAGAAGCAGTGGAAGTTATTAGAGCAGAATCTAATACAGATATTAATACTATATTCGGTGCTGTTATTAATGAACAATTAAATGATGAGGTTATTGTAACTGTTATTGCAACAGGTTTTGAAGACAATGCCGATCCTTTATATAATTATTCAGAAGATGAAATTCAAGTTGATGAAACTGAAACAGATGAAGTAGATATACCAACATTTTTAAGAAGAGGAAGAAACTAATAGTTTCTTTTTTTTATGATTAAAAAGTGTTATAATTTATATGGTGATAGTATGAAATATAAAAATAGTATATTTATTGGAATTTTGGTTTTTATTGTAGTTGTTCAAATAATAATGTTGGCGTTTCAAAAAGAAAGAGAAGTAGAAGTTTATTCTAAAAACTTAATGTATATGGATACCCATATAGGCATTCAAGTTTTCAATGTAGATGAGCAAAAAGCAAATGAAGTGCTCGATAAGGCAAATACAATATTTAGTGAATATCATGATCTGTCTACTAGATTTGAAGCAAATAATTATAATAATGTCTTTTATATTAACAATGGTTTAAGTTCAGAAGAATATATAATTATTGATGAAAGGCTATATAGTATGATTGAATATGGAAAAGAACTATACTATCAAAGTAATGGTATAAAAAACATAAATTTTGGTAATGTTATCGATGTTTGGTCAGATTATAGAAAATCTATGGATGGCATTCCAACTAATGTAGAGCTAGAAGAGGCAAATACTTCAAATATAGAAGATATTGTTTTAAAAGATGGTAATAAAATAAAAAATAATGATGTCAATATAGATCTTGGTTCGGTTGCAAAAGGATATGCAGTTGAGGTTGTAGGAGAAATGTTTAGAGAAGAAGGCGTAAAAAGTTTTTTGATTAATGCGGGTGGTAATGTTTTAGTTGGTGATCATCATAGTGGTGATAAATTTACGATAGGACTTCAAGACCCTGATGAGCAAAGTGGTATTTTCGATATCGTAAAAGGTGAAAATATCGCAGTTGTCACTAGTGGAGGATATCAAAGGTATTATGAGGTTGATGGTATTAATTATGGTCATATTATAGATCCAAGTACATTGTATCCTGCGAATGAAAATAAATCTGTAACGGTTATTACAGATTGTTCTAAAAAAGCAGATGGTCTTGCTTTAACATTGTTTGTTATGAATGCTACAGATGGAATCGAATATTTAAAATATTTTGAAAACGTCGAAGCTATTTGGGTAACTAACACTGATGATGTAATAAAAACAGAAGGGTTTAGCAAGTATGAACTATAAAGATATTATTTTAATTCTCGTATTTTTAAACATTTCGATTGCAATGATTGTATTTATTAATAATAACACTGAGGTTGCAACTAGTGCATCGGTATACTATAAAAATGATCTTATAATGACAATTGATATGACAGAAAAAGAACAAAGAACATATACTGTTGATGGGACTAATGGAGATGTTGTAATAGAAGTTGTCGACGGAAAAATAAGGGTGTTCCAAGAGAATAGTCCGTTTAACATATGTTCTAAACAAGGCTATATTGAAAATGCACATGAAGTACTTATTTGTCTTCCAAATGATATTATTATTAAACTAGAAGGAAATAGTGATATAGACACTATTATTAGGTGATTTATGGAAATGAGAAAACATGCCCAAATAGCGATGCTTTTATCACTTGCTGTAGTGCTAAATATATTTGAAAATATGATTCCTATACTTGGTGGACAAATACCAGGATTAAAAATAGGACTTGCAAATGTACTTATTATTTTTACTTTATATACATTTTCGTTTAAAGATGCATTTTATTTATCAATTTTGAGAGTTTTCATCGTATCGATGTTATATTCTGGATTATTCTCGCCAGCTTTCTTTTTTAGTTTGTCTGGTGCAACACTGTCTATTATAATTATGTTTTTTGCTAAAAACATATTGAAGTTGTCGATAATAGGTGTCAGTATAGCAGGTTCTATTTTTCATAGTATAGGTCAAGTTTTAGTAGCTATTTTGATATTAGGTGAAATAAACATAATATATATGCTCCCGTGGCTAATTATATTTGCACTAGTAGCCGGTACAGTAGTTGGAATATTAAGTAAATATTCAGTAAACAAGTTCAAAATGTATTGTAAATAAAAATAAAAGTTGATATAATTAAATTATAAAATAGAAGGAGTGAATTTGTGAAAAAATTATTATTAGGTTTTGTTTTAGTTTTAAGTTTATTTCTTGTTGGTTGTGAAGAGCAAGAACAAGGAAAATATAATGAGGGGACTTACTTTGGTCATCATGAATTTAATCATAGAGGAAATGACTTTGTTACTACTGCAGTAGTTTATGTTTCTGAAGATGGAAACATTGAATCAGTATTTATTGATACTACATATGTAAAAGATGAAATTAATACTACTAAAAAAACATTAGGTGAAGACTACGGAATGAGAGAAACATCTGCTAACATTGGTGTTATCGAAGGTGGAGCAGAATGGTATGAGCAAATTGAAGTGCTAGAAGAAAATATTCTTCAAAATCAAGGTCTTGATTGGATCGAGTGGTCAAATGACGAAGAAACTGAAACAGATTCAGTAAGCGGAGTTACCGTTACAATCGACACATATTATGCTGCTGTTGATATGGCATTACAACAAGCATTAAACTAAAGTAGAGAAATCTACTTTTTTTTGTGCGTTTTAAAATATAATGGTATAATATATTAGGTGATTAGTATGAAATTGTTTTTAATATCTTTTATTTCATTACTAGTTGATAGATTAATAAAAGTAATAGTTACTTTTAGTATTAGTTTTGGTGAAAGAGTCGTTATTATTAGAGACTTTTTTAACTTAACTTATGTTACAAATGATGGAGCGGCTTTTAGTATTTTAAGTGGTAATACCCTTTTGTTAATTGTATTAACTATTATAGCGCTAGTTTTGATAGTGTGTTTTTACTTACTAGATAAAAGTACTAGCAATAAAGAGAAGATAGTTATTGCTCTTTTAATCGGGGGTATTTTAGGAAACTTATACGATAGAGTAGTTTATGGACATGTAATTGATTATTTAGAGTTTAATATATTTGGATATAATTTTCCGATATTTAACTTTGCAGATATTGTAATAGTTGTATCGATATTTAGTTTATGTATTTTAACTTTTAGAAAAAAGGATGATAATAATGGAGAAATTAAAAGCGAGCAGCAATCATAAAAGGCTTGATGTATTTTTAGAAGCTAATCTTGATATATCAAGAAGCAAAGCAAAAAAATTAATTGATCAAAATTATGTTTTGATTAATAATAAATTTGCTAAAGCAAGTCAGTCAGTAAATGAAGATGATATTATAAGTTATAAAATTGTCGAAGAAGAAATGAACTTAGAACCAATCGAAATGGATTTAAACATAGTTTATGAAGATGATGACTTAATAGTTGTTGATAAACAAAATGGACTTGTTGTTCATCCAGCTCCTTCTGTTAAAAGTCCAACTTTAGTAAATGGACTTTTGTACCATTTTAATAATTTATCTAAAAGCAAGTCTTTTAGGCCTGGTATTGTTCATAGAATTGATGCTGATACAACAGGTGTTTTAGTTGTTGCTAAAAATGATAAAGCACATGATTTTTTAGCTAAACAATTAGAAGCGAAGACAGCTAAAAGAAAGTATG